>JAQBPC010000112.1 GCA_028287725.1 Chloroflexota bacterium
CACGCGTGGCAGTAGGGTCATATGCGCGCCTGACAGGATGCTCAGGCATACAACCGAGACGTCCTCTTGGACGGCGGCGCTCACAATTTGCTCCGGGGTCTGCCGCAAGCCGGTGTAAATGACTTCCATACCGGCATCTTTGAGCGCCCGTGCGATAACCTTGGCGCCCCGATCGTGCCCATCTAAGCCCGGCTTGGCCACGAGGACTCTGAGTGGCGGCTGGTTCTCCTCGGACGATACAACGGATGCACTAGCTTGGTTCAATGACGCACCCCTTACCACGAGTTTCCTGCCAATGGCGACGGGCCGTACCGGCAGTTGAATGATCGTCAATCATCGGCGCTACCGTCGATTGCGGATGGGCGATCTGGTCGCGCACAATTGCGTGCGTCGGTACAAGTATACGCCCTCAGTACTCTCCCACCAGCTTCGGTTGGCGGGAAATGGCGTCTATTATCGGGGCGCGACTCGGTAAATTGCCGTTTTATGGAATCTTTTCAAGAGCACGAACCGATTGGCGAATCGTCGAATTACAGGCTTCAGGTAGATGTCCGTGGTATATGTCCACCTGAAATCGTCGACGATCACATAATCGTTATGCTCGCTGCTCATGTCTCTCAGCACGGCGGACGTATCAAACGTATATGAATAGTTGCGCGACGACAGCCCTGTCCACAAATAGAAGAGGTTGGGACTTCTATTGATGACGGTACTTCCCGGCTGGGCATGTGACTTGAGCCACAGCGCGGCCGAGTGGAAATCTCGCCAATCCGCGTATGCCGGCCACTCTCCCAGCCGGTCAAGCTGGTAATGGTAACCTGCCTCGCGATCGGTCTTGGCTATGTGAAAGGTGTGCACACCGGTCGGGATGGTAATTGGGATAAGCACCATTGCGGCTGCCACACGGGGATTAATCGGAGTGATCCTGGAAAGCACCATCATCGGCACGCTGATCACGAGGGCAATGTAGTAAAACAGGAACGGCATGAGCGGAACCGCGAAACGCAGGTCTTGCCAGGGCCAAAGCAGCACAATGAGCACGTACCCGATTACGTAGAACTCGGCTACGGTGCGCCGCATGATGAGCGCGTAGCAAAAGCCTAGCACCGTAATCAGGAGTAGCGCGTGCGCGAGAGTGCTCTGGAACGGCACTTTATCCCAAAAATGCCCGCCAATCATTCGCTGGAACTGTGTGGCGTAATAGCTGGTGTTTGCGCTCATGCGGTCGACGAGCCCGGTACTGTTCACGCTGCCGGCGTCAGGAACATAGGCCTGCTTGAGGAAAAACTGACCAATATAGTTGTGGCCCTTCCCCGAAAACATGATGCGGTTACGCACGGTCCAGCCACCGGCCAAAATCAACATGACCAGCGATGTCGCCACCGCCTTGCCAATGCGCATGCGCCAGTCAACTCCTCGGAGCCGGAGCGGCGGGCCAAAGAGCAGGAATAGTGGTATTGCGGCACACATGCTGATGCCGATCGTTCGCGTAAGAAACGCGACGACGGCGGCGAGCGCCGTAAACAGGCCTACCCATGTTCGCCAGTGTTCCTGCTTCGCATATCTGGTTACCCCCAGACATGCCAGGAGCGTGAAGAATAGGTACGGAATCTCGGTCAAGACCTTGTGTGAGAACGACCACACGAGATCCGACTCAGCCGTTGCAAGCATGATCGCGAGAGCGAGCAATCCGCTCGACAGCCAGCGCCGAAAGAGGAAAACTCCGGCCACAAATGAGGCCAGGGCGAATCCTGTGACCAACATCTGCATCTGCAAGACTGCGTCCACACCAAACGAGCGCACAATTGGCAGCAGCATGAGGGGGAATACGAATGGATACTGCGTCTCTACGCGTGGGATCGGGCCTTGGATGTTTGTATAGCCATGGCCGGTCGCCATCGCCTTGGCCAGTATTATGTAGACGGCATTATCGCCCTCTACACTCAGGTTTCCCGTCATGCTGGCGATATAGACGGCCGCCACGACCCCGAATACTACCAGGCAAAGCAGCATGAAAAGGCTCGTGCGTACGGCCGCGCCCTGCTCCGTTTCGCCGGTATACTCGGGCTCGTAGGGCTCCGGGATAATCTCGAAACGAGTACCAGGATGCGGAAAAGCGGGCCGGCGCCTTGCTGGAGGCTCAAGAGGTTGCGGCTCGACGATTGATGCCATCCCTATATAGTACGACCTGCCGCGCTAACCATCGTGGGAAGCTCTTTCATCAGCTTACTGAACACTTCAGGCCGCAATGATTGCGCGCCATCCGACCATGCCTGGTCCGGGTGCGGATGCACCTCGATTATCAATCCGTCAGCGCCAACCGCGACCGCGCCCTTGGACATGATGGATACCAGACTCTGACGGCCTGTGCCGTGACTTGGATCGACCATGATCGGCAAATGCGTGAGCTCCCGGGCAATGGGGACCGCGGTGAGGTCCAGCAGGTTGCGGCGCAAGGCTGAATCGCCAGTGGCGGGTAGGCCACGCTCGCAGAGAATCACCTGGCGATTACCGCCCTGCAGCACGTATTCCGCAGCGAGTAGCCAGTTTTCGATAGTAGGGTACATTCCGCCGCGCTTCACCATAACGGGCGTTTGGCCGCGACCGACTTCACGGAGCAACACGTAATTCTGCATGTTGCGCGCGCCTATCTGTAGAAGATCGGCGTACCGCGATACCAGCTCGACGTCGTGGGGATCGACCACCTCAGTCACGATCGCAAGGCCAAAGCGATCGCGCGCCTCGGCAAGCATCTTGAGACCGTCTTCTCCGTGGCCCTGGAAGTCATACGGGGACGTACGCGGTTTGAAGGCGCCGCCCCGCAGCACGGTCGCCCCGGCAGCAGCCTCAGCCTCGGCCGTTTCCATTAATTGCTCGCGCGACTCAACAGAACACGGACCGGCCATA
>JAQBPC010000113.1 GCA_028287725.1 Chloroflexota bacterium
AAGACCAAACTTCACCTTAAAGGCAAGGTTCTGCACGGCGTGATAGCTCTGGAGCCATGGCTGCTGGTTCAGTGCGACAGTCAGGGCGCCAGCCTGAATAAGGTGCAGGGCCTCGGAATCAATGTCGAAAGCGGCAACTGGAATGTGCAACCCCTTCCGCTTGATGTATGTGGCAGCTGGATTTGCGGCGGGGTCACCCAGACCAACCACGCCGGCCGTAGAGGGATGGGCCTGAAGGTAGGCGCCGATCAGACTCATATTGCTTGATTCGTCGGCACCGGCCGGGATCAGGTCCGTCTTCATGCCATTCGCCTCGAGGACACGTTTCACGCCCTGGTAGCGAAGGGTGAGGACGAACGCCTGAGGGAACGGATTGACGATCAAGACTTTGGAGCCTGGCTTTAAGTTCTTCAGGTAGGCGCGCGCGAGCACCTCACCGGAGAAGTGTTCATTTTGGCCGGAGTAGGCGAGACCGGTGATGCGCGGATTGGTAGTGGCCGAGCCGGGCGCGCCCGTGTCCTCGAACCGGTTGTTGTTGTACAACACGGTCACAATGCCGGCCTGCTGAGCGGCGAGAGTGACCTTTTCCATTCCACGGTCCGTGTAATCGAGAGCAATGCCGGCGGGGTGCGTGGCGATCGCCGCTCGTGCTAGCTGCTCCAGACCCGCCGTGCTCGCCACCGCGGGTGCCTCGTATACGACATGGACTCCGAAATCGGCGCCGGCCGCCTCCGCGCCGCGCTTCTCGGCCTGCCAGAACGGGTTCTGCGTCTCGAAGCCGATCACATAAATGGTTGGACTAGCAGCATGCACCGGGCCCGCGGCCGCGCCGAAGGAGCTCGCGACCAGCCCGATCATTGTGGCCACGCCTACGGCCACACGGGATACCGTCAGCTTCCGTTTCAACATCGATCCATCCCTCTTCTTTGTGGGTAGCGAGCGGTTTAGAGATACCCCAATGAGTTCCGGCTATAGCCTCGAGCAAAGCAATAATGGGATGTGGCCGACATGGCTGGAGACCCCCGTTCCAGCCGCCGATCCCTTGCATGCCCAGCAGTACGCACCCTCCCTTCGCGCGGCCAATGGACGTTGCATAGAAAACAACGCGTTGCAATGGTGCCCATTATGCGCATGGGTTAGGGCATTGTCAAGATCCGCATGCAAAGGTAATTCCTTCCCTACCAAGGTTGAGGCTAGGCGGCGACTGCCTTTGCAAGATGCAAGCCGGAGACCATTGAGATGGGCCGCGCAATCATGAGTACTGATACGCCAAATTGATAGAAATATAGTTTAATTCGTGGAATTGTGGCGCGTGTGCTTGGCCGTGGCGCCTCACTCGTGCGCACGCTCAGAGATCGTTCCGGCATTCTTCTAATCATGTGTAAGTGCCGTCGGTCGGCGAGTGTGTTCCCAGGCATTGACATTCGTCGAGGCACTGTAGTAGCATGGCCCAGCAGACAAACGTGTTGCGCACTGCGCAACCTGGCAGTAAAGATTGTGGAGCGCCATGCGCATAGCTGCCCCGGAGCTCGAAGCAATCACGGTGCGCCTGCTCCAAACCTGGAGGGTGCCAGTCGATGCCGCGCGGACTGTCGCCAATCACCTGGTGGAGAGCAGCCTCGCCGGCGTGGACTCGCACGGGATCATGCGGCTGCCGCAATATCTCGACGCCATTGAGGCTGGCGAGATCGATGTAGATGCCCCAATATCACCGGTTCTCGACCGCGGCTCGATTGTGGCGTTTGAAGCGTATCACGCCTTCGGACCCGTAGCCGGAATGGTAGCGGCGCAGGTCGCGGCCGAACGTGCCCAGTCGCATGGGCTTTCGCTCGTGGTTATGGCTCATGCCGGACATGCGGGGCGAATCGGCGCCTATACAGGTGCCATTGCGGAGCAGGGAGTGCTCGCGCTGGCTTTCTGCAACAGCCCTGTGTATGGCCATTTCATAGCGCCGCCAGGTAGCAGGACCGGACGTCTCGCCACCAATCCAATCGCTTACGGATTCCCAACGCTTGAGGGGCCGGTTGTTGCTGATTTCGCCACCGGCTCGATGCCGGAAGGCGTGATTCGCTTGCTGCGCGACCGCGGTAATCCTGCCCCGCCGGATATGATGCTAGACGCACGCGGCGAGCCTACAACCGATGCGGGTTCGCTGTATACCGATCCCCCAGGCGTGATTCTGCCGCTCGGTGGCTCGCGCAACGGGCACAAGGGGTTCGCGCTTGGCCTGCTGGTGGAAGTACTGGCGGGTACGCTCGCGGGCGATAAAATCACCGATCCTAATCTTCGGGGCAATAACCTGACCTTCATCTGCATCGACGTTCGAGCGACGCCAGCGGCGCCTCACTTTCAAGAGCTGGCAGCCGAGCTTGTCGCGTACGTGCACGCGGCAGCGCCGATTCGCGAAGATGGGCGCGTGATGGTCCCGGGCGAAAAGGAGCAGCGCACGCGAGCCGAGCGGCTCCGGTCTGGAATTCCTATCGATTCATTTACCTGGGAAGGCATCGTCAGCCGGGCAGCGCGCCTCGGCGTGCCACTGCCATTCGTTGCCGATGAGGAGCATCAATGAGTAATGCGTTGAAGCAAGGCCTCCGCGCGCTCGAGTTTCTTGCCGAAGCGCCGCGATCCGCACCCGAGGTCGCTAAACACCTGAACGTCGATCGGTCGACCGGATGGCGGATCCTTCAGGTCCTGGCCGAACACGGCTGGATTCGCCAGGACAGTGGTTCAGCACCGTTCTCGCTCAATGTGAGCCATCTCTATCGGCTCGCGGGAAATGGCCATGAGCACCTGGCGCTGCCCGGGCTGGTCACCCCAACGCTCACGCGCATTCGTGACCGCGTCGGCGAGAGCGCGGTGTTTGGCGTGCCGAGTGGTACCTCAATGGTCTACCTGGTGCTGGTACCTAGCCTTCATGTTGTAACCATTCGCGAATCGTTGGGCTCGGTGCGGCCCATGCACGCCTCTGCGCTGGGCAAAGCCTACCTCAGCGCCATGTCGTCGAGCGACTTCGAGGCGCTCACTGCCGACCTCGATTTTCAAGGCGCGACGGACCGTGCTGTGAAGACCGTCGAGGATCTCCGTCAGGCCGTCACCATCACACGTGAACACGGTTATGCCACGGACATGGAGGAATGCTTCCCTGGAGTCGTGTGTGTTGCCGCGCCGGTGCAGGTGGGTGTGGATCGTCTGCTCATCGGCGCAATCGGCATTAGCGGCCCGCGGGAACGGCTCCTGATGATGGGTGTAACGCATGTGGCGCAGGTGATTAAGGAAGAAACGGCACAGATGGAGGCAAACTTTTCCCGTGCCGACTTCGCTACGAGTGCCATTCAGCCTCGCGTGAATCTTGAGCTCGGCGAGCAGACGTGATGGCACGTCAGTTTCCCGCGGGCATGACCATCGTGTTCCCCACGGTGCCGCTCGAGCCGAATCTTGCCCTCCAGGCCACGCTCGGATTTTCAGGCGTTGAAGTGTGGAAACCGCATCTTGGCCCGCGAATTGGTCCGCGCATGCTGGCCGATGTAGGACAACATGCTCGCGATCTGGGCGTACCGATCACCGCGTTGAACGCGATAGGCGAGGCGTACTTCGAGCCTTTCGGTGGCGAGCTCGCATACTTAAACACGCTGGAAGGCCTCAAGCGCGACATTGACATTTGCCACCACCTCGGCGTGGATACGCTCGCTGTGTGGGAAGGCCGGCCGGAATCCGGCCACGACCTCCCATGGCACGTCGATATACTCACGGGTCTATTCTCCAAGGCCCTGGATTACGCCGAAGGCTCGGGCATGCGATCGATCTTGTTCGAGCCTCATCCCTTTACCGTTGGGTTTACACTGGGCGGGGTGCCGGAGCTTTGCGAGGCCGTGGGCCGCGATCGACTTGGCATGATCCTTGATACGTGCCATCTCAGTGTTGCCTACCCGCTGCAGTACTTGGCTCAGCTCAAGGCACTGACCCCCTTTGTGCATCATCTCCATCTGGGTGACAGCGATCTCGAAACATCTGAGCTGCATTATCCCCCGGGAGGCGGCCTCGTCGATTTGCCTGCCTGCCTGCGTGCCCTTGCCGACGGCGGATTCCGCGGTACGGTCGCCTGGGACCTCTATTCATGGCCATTCCCGGAGCAAGCGATACGTGAACACCGCGCGGACATTTCCAACTTGCTGGCGATATTGGAT
>JAQBPC010000121.1 GCA_028287725.1 Chloroflexota bacterium
CTTGGTCGTCGCCTCGGCCCACGATTGTCGGGGCGCAGGGTACAAGCGCAGCTCGCCGTTCGCCAACAACGGAAGGGCGCCGGCGGACTTGCTGCCGGTCCAGCCTTGGCGATTATCGAGAAAATGCTCGTTGACCAAAGGTTGCTTCGTGCCAAGCGCATCAACCGTCAAGCCGTCACACACGATTTTTACGCCCGGCGCCGCGACGATTCCCACTCGACCTGCCGGCGCCTTGCTAAAGGCTGGAATGATTGCCGCCATACGCTGACCGTTGATCGTGGCAATGAAGGTGCCAGGTTGCGTTCCCTTTCCCGGGATCATCGTAAGCTGGAGCTCGTTCGGCGAGTTGTGGCCAAGCCGCACCGCGAGCGCTTGCCGCCAGGGAACGAGCAAGGTCGATTTACCGCCCTGATTTCTCACGACTGACCACTGCCCGGTCCCGCGAATCAGGAGCTCAATGTTATCCCAAGCGGCAAGTGGTTGGTCTGCTGCCATGATGCCGTACGGCGAGTTTGCCGGGCCGCCTATCTGCCTTAAGATTGCACGGAGCGTAAAGCCATCCAGGCCCGTGCTGTAGGCGAGGCGCGCGGCCTTCGCGGGAATCGCGGCCGCCGTGTTGTTAATCCAGAGCGCGCCGCCGCTACGGTAGACTGTCTTGCCGCTTGGCCAGATACTACTGGGCCGAATGAAGGACTCGGCGATCGGGATGGTGTGCGCCGGAGGCGGCGCGCCAGGTACCACGGTCGCCAGGGGAGCGCGCGGTTCGGTCGCGATATTTGTCGGGTTATGGAGCAGCAGGAACCCGGCGATGGCGACGATAATGAGGATGAGCACACCAAGTATTGGCCACATTGGCCGGCTCTCCCCGGGCTCGACGGCGGTACGCGACGAGTGGGATATGGTTGGAGGTGGTGTGCCGAGTAATGGCGCCAGGGTTGCCTGCATCGCCACGGCAGAGGGATAGCGGAGACCAGGCTCGATCGCCACTGCCCGGTTCACCATTTCGGCTACACCGACGCTTACTCGGGGAGCCAGCATGCGTACGGGCAGAAATGGCTGGTCAGGTTCGTTGACGCCGCCAAACACGTTACGGCCGGTAAGCATCGCGTGGAGTGTCGCGCCAAGGCCATAGATGTCGTCGCGAGGCCCAGGGCCAGTCCGTGCCTCGGTCTTCCCGGGCTTCGCTGCGACAGTGGCGTGAGATCGCAGCAATGCAGGGGACGACTGGCCCGGCAACATCAGGTATGGCCGGAGGCCGAGTCGAGGCGCCAGACCGTAGCCGATCACGCAGGGCAACCCATCGGCCCGCATCATCACATGCGAAGGCAGGATTTCTCCATGCGTGAACGGCGGGTGCCGCTCCTCCAGATACTCAAGCAGGCTCACAAGATAGCTCATCCAGCCTCGTACCTGCGGTTCGGGGAATCCCTGACCGCGCTGAAGTAACGCCGTCTGTAGATTCTGGCCCGGCAACAGGCTCATGACCAGGTAATGTCGAGCGTTCTCCGTAAAGCCGCCATACACCTCGGGCAGGCAAGGATGCTTCAGGTGCTCGAGGCTCTTCACTTCATGCGCAAACCGAGCCGCGAGAGCCGTACGATCCGCGCTGCTAGCGCCTGCAGGCGGGAGTAACTCCTTGATGGCTATATCGCGCTTCCGCCGCGCGTCCCGCGCACTGTACACGGCGCCGGTATTGCTGGTGCTCAGGATCGCGGCTATACGATAGGTGCGATGCAGCAGAAAACCCTCCGCGTATGGGGTCCCCGGCTGCCCGCAGGTCACGCAGAACGGCTGACCTTCGCTGGTCACCGCCCCGCAAAACGGGCAAGCGGCCAGCTCGTTCGGTGTGGTAGCAACTTCCGGAAGCTCGGCAGTACTCATCACTTTACTCCGGGCCCAGTGCAGCTGTCAGAGAGGAGGCACAGGCATGCGGGTAACGTGGAGATTGGTAGGGTCAGCCCACGAGCCTGACGCCCGGTTGTCGTTGGCAGGGGCTCTTTCACAGCGCACACCCTTCCGAACCGCGGCACCACGGCGGCGGTACTCAATCCGCCCCACGGTATCACCCGTGCTATAGCTTCTATCCTAGCGGGCGTACGACGCCTGTCAAGCGGAAGCATTAGCTATTCCCAGATCGAGTGACTTCCTCGAATACGTGCAGGACCAATCTCCTCTACCTACGTACACGATCAACCGTGGCTGCGCTGGAACAGGACCAGCCATACGCAAAGCGACATTATGGCGTCGTTGACGACCCCTTCGGCAGGCGCATGGCATGGGTTCCTTCCGATAGCACACTGTTACCGTAGATATGGTAATGGTAGGCACGATAGTCGGAGTACGCCACATCAGCCCATCCGCGAGCTCGCCGTACGGTCAAATGCTTGCGGATGCCATGTGTGTAACGGCCACGCTCCTGATGCTGCCAGGCATCGCCACCCTCATCACTGATCGCATTTCGCGATCATTTTCTACTCTTCACGCCCCAAAAACCTCGATGGCCTGCGTTTAAGGGTATGACACGAGGCGGCTGGGCCGTCGGGAATGGGTCCTAAAGTACGCGGTAAACCCCCGGCGACAACCTGGTACCGCTGCAAAGAAGCCACATACGAGGGAAGGATTGGCCATGATAGGGTGCTCTCCCATCGACTGCCTGGCAGATATCGACAAAGACCTTGCTGCAAGTAGCCCTCAGATGGAGATGTTGCGCGTCGACAAGATCGACGGCACGTCCGTCACCGACGCTGCCGCGCAGGCCATGAAGCAGGCACAGCAACGGCGGATTCGTCCGGCGATTACCAGCCGGACGCCCCATGCAAGCTCACTTCCGCATGCCGGCAACTCCTCGGCAACGCCTGCGGAGGCCACCTTGCCCCTGGCACGCGAAGAACATGAAAGCGCAGCAAGTGCCTACGATCCGACAGCCGACGACGTGCGCTTGTACCTCCGACAAATTGGCCGGGTTCAGCTCCTTAGCGCTGCTGAGGAGCGCGACGTCGCCATGGCGGTCCGTGACGGCTCCGGCGAGGCTGCGCGGGCACAACAAGATTTAGCTACACGCATCCGCTTGCATCGACTAGTCCAGGACGTTCCCCAGGAGCTTCGAGATAGCGTTCGCGAATGGGCGCCAGTACTTGACCTCGGCGAAAGTGCCATGATGGAACACATCAACCAGCTCGTGTGCTTGGTTGATGCTGGAGATTCGCGTGTCCGGATGGCCTTTTCCACGCTGGCGGCCCGCATGCGCCTCACCGAACTGGGTCACACGGAAGCCGTTGGAGAGTTGCTCCGCTTGATCGACCAAAGCGACTCCCAGGTAATTCAGGCGCTCAGCACGCTCTTCGACGCTGCCGGGTTTACACGCCCGACCGCTGCTCAGATTATCGTCCGGATACAGCGTTTGATCACGGTGACGAAAGCGAACGCGCAGACGGCCGCGCGGAACAATACGCTCACCGAAGCAGCATCGGGCATGGGCGAACCCTGTGAGGCTGAAGTCGATGCCGATCAAAGTGAGGCCGGCAGCGCGGGCTGGTCGGTCAAATTGGCGGACGAGCCCGTGGTGAGCTCGGCTGCCTGCCAGGCGTTGATCGCATTGCTCTACCTTGGCCATCCGGAAGCCAGGGCCCTATGGGAGACATATGCCAAAGCAGGCGACGCCTCGCACCTTGAGGCTACGCTGGCGGACCGCCTTGATTGTGACATGCAGCATGCCGCCGCGATTCTGGACGGCTGGCATGTCGATCAAGCGCAGATTACGCGCGGTCACACCGCACGGCATAAGCTCGCCGAGGCAAACCTGCGGCTGGTCGTGAGCGTAGCAAAGCGCTTCCAGGGACGCGGCGTGCAGCTGCTTGACCTCATTCAGGAGGGGAACCTTGGTCTCCTCCGTGCCACTGAGAAGTATGATCCGAGGAGGGGATTCCGCTTCAGCACCTATGCCAGCTGGTGGATTCGGCAATACGTCTCCCGCGCGGTCGCCGAACAGGCGCGCACCATCCGTCTCCCGGTCCATGTCGTGGACCAGTTTCATCGTATGAGCCGGATAGCGCACGAGCTTGTCCAGGAGCTTGGCCGCGAACCGACCCACATGGAAATTGCCAGTAAAGCCGACCTGCCCCTTGCAAAGGTGCTCGAAATACTACGAGTCGTGGAAGATCCGGTTTCGCTCGATACGCCGGTAGGCGACGATGATAGTGGTAGCCTGGGCGACTTCATCGAGGATACGTCGACCACTCGCCCAACGGATGCCGCTTCTCAAGAACAGCTCACGCAGAGTATCCTCTCGGCGCTGTCGGTTCTCACGGAGCGTGAGCGCACTGTGCTGACGTTACGGTACGGTTTCGCGGATAGCCGTATCCATACGCTGGAGGAGATCGCACGGCAGTTCCGGGTGACCCGCGAACGAATTCGGCAAATCGAGGTTCGCTGCATCCGTAAGCTGCGCCACACCTCGCACACGCAGCTCCTGCAAGATTACGTGTGCTAATCTTTGTCTGTCCGCAAGCCACGCACCTGAGTGGAGGCAGCGCTGCCTCCACTCAGGTGCGTGGCTTGCGGATTTATTGGGTTTGGGTCACTGCCACGTACGGGCAGCCAAGCGCGGGGTCGGTCGTGGCCGGCGGCTCGGCCATGTCGAGAATGCTGGTCATCACCTGGCGGGGCGTCATGCGGGGCACACGCGGATCGGCTTTCCGTGCCAATTCATTCCTGGCAAGGACGTTCGCCGCGATGCCGCTGATTACCGGCGTGGCAAACGATGTGCCCGACCAATAGACCCAGCCCGACGTGTTGGGCTTGCCCGGGCCGTCCGCGCTTGGGACTTCAGTGTGGGTAAACAAACCGACCATTCCGTCCCGAGGATCGCCGCCGGCCGGCACCACTGCCACGTTATGTTTGTGATCCAGATCTCCCTGGCCGCCGTATGTTGCCACGCAGTTACCGGTCGGAGGGATATCCGCGCGGTTGGAGTACGCCGCGATCTTCCCCTCGCGGTTGGTCGCCACCACGCAGATAACGCCGTCGTAATCGGCGGGTAAGCGGGGCTGCGGATGCAAGCCATTGGCACGCACGCTTCGCGTACGCCCTGTGAGCGCATCGTTGCCGGCGGCCGCCACGATCACCGCTCCGGCATCGAGCAGCAGAGCGACCCGCTGATGCACCCCCTCATCCAAGGCCTCGAGCAAGTTAGCTCGGTGCCCTGAGGTGACGCCTGCTGGGGCTCTCGTGCCTTCGAACCAATGGTCCCAGAGGTCCGTCCCGGGCGGAATGCATAAATACATGCTCATATTCACCACCACGCGCCGGCCAGAATGTGTCAGCGCAAGGCAATAGTCGAGCGCTTCGAACAACAGGTGCGTGTGGCCGACACCGGCGTCGTCGAGAATATGCAGCAGGTGGATTTCGGCAGGCGGCGCGATGCGATGGATCACGCCTGCCACGAACAGTCCGTGGTCCGCCTCATTGGTCTGCCGCTTGGACGGTACATCGTTCGGGGGCGTAAACCGATTCCAATCGGTGATTACGCCATCCTTGGCAATGTCCTGCAGCAAGGCGTTGTCCTGAAACTGGGCGCGCTTCGCAGCAGCTTGCAGATCGTGGCGCCCGGGGAAGCTATCGAGTACCGCGACTACCACTCGCTCGTCGGGCGCGATGGGCATGGTGTCCGTCCAGGCGCCCATTGCCGGCACCTTGATCGGCCAGCCACCCGCGGGCGCCGGGTCCGGGAGGGTGCCCGGACCGCCAACCCCGGCGCCACTACCTTTGGAGCTGCTGATAATCCAGTTTGGCGTCGCGGAACTGACGACGATCCCCTCATGCTGCAAGTTATGGAGGTTTGCATTGATTTTGTCCGCGGCCTCCTTGATGTGGTCCCGGCGGGCCTTCGCGCCTTCAGGCTTCGTGGCACGAACGCGCAAGGTGAGCGGCACGCCGGCGAGATGGGGGTGTCGTACCTCGTCGCCCTGCCTCGCCGGCGGTTCGACGATTTGTATGTCGATATCACCGGCAAGCGCCGTACTACGCTGGAGTAAGTGTTGCACCCGTGCATCGTCACGCCTCGGCCGTGCTGTCGTATCCACGAACGTCAGCAGTAGCTCGTCCGGCATATACACATGTTCTTGTTCGCCACGGCGCTTCCGCGGTTGCCTGGTTTCGCCGTCGCCCGTTTTTGCCGCGCTCACGCCGCCAAGGCTGCCCTCAGTGCTTGCCACGCTCACCGTCCTCTCTTGACCATGGCGACAGCAGTCTGCCGCCCGTTGCTCCCTATCATAAGGTCCCCGCGTGCCCGATTAGCTGGAATGGCGCCCAAAAGAATGGCCCGCTCACGTCAATGTCGGTTGCTACCTCGTTGGTCAGCAGGGCGCGTTGGGCCTCCCTGAGCGCCGCCGCCTTGCCCCGACCTCGACGGAGCGCCGAATAGAACTCGCGCATCAGTGCGGCCGTCGACTGATCCTCGACCATCCATAACGAGAGCACCAGCGATGGCGCGCCTGCATACAGAAATGCCCGGCTCAGACCCATTAGTTCGTCGCCGGCGCCGGACACGCCGAGGGCTGTTTCACAGGCACTGAGCGTAACGAGCGAGCAATGTAGCTCCAGATTGAATACATCCAGGGTGGAGAGCCGCCCATCGTGTAAGTGTAGTGATGAGAACATCGGCTCTTCCGGGTCGAAAGTGCCGTGCGTGGCAAGATGCATGACGTCGGTCTCACCGGCCCGCGCCGCGAGGGCGGCAATGGACGCCCGGTCCTCCGCCAGCAATTCTCCACGCAAGGCGTCAGCCACCCATTGACCCTCCCGCTCAACATGCTTCAACGAGCCGCCGTGTGAATAGGAAAGCACCAGGGCTCGCAGCTCCGGCTGATGCTGCCGTGCGAGCAGGGCATGTCGCGCCGTGAAATGCCCTAACAGATCGGCGCACGGCGTGTACGACACCTCGTAGTCTTCGATCAGATAGCGCTCTCCATTATGCAGGGCGTGAAACGGCACGTGATGCGCCGCCCCATGAGGCACGACTATCAGACGGCCGGCGCCCTCCAGCAGCGGCCGCGCCGCTCGCAGAAGCACCGCGTACATCTGCTGCAAGATACCGCGTGCGTTGGCGGCAAGCCCTTGCGGCACACCGGATCCCTTCGCCACGGCGCCGGCGCTCCGGGTCACATTCAGGCGGAACAACGTCACCAGCCGTTGGATCTCCGTACGAGCGCCTTCCAGCCAGAGCGCGTGTGCCCTGCCGCCACGCACAACGAGCAGCACCAGGTCGGCGCCGACGGCAAAGTATTCGAGGAGTACCGTGCCGGCGCCCTGCTCGAGTTCCGCGGACACCCTGGTGAGCAGCTCTTGTGCCGCGCGGACATCACTGTCGTCATGGTCCGCCACGACGTCCAGTGCTGCCGCCTCGCTCCGGTACGCCGGGTTGGTGGCCTG
>JAQBPC010000128.1 GCA_028287725.1 Chloroflexota bacterium
GCCACGGCAATCGTCGCCGGCGGCGTGTTGACCGTGGCGCTCACCGGCTACGTGGCCTGGCGCTATCCCGGCCTGCTGCGCTACGTCGTGCGGCCCGCCGACCCGGGACTGCCCGCACAACCGGCCGTCGTGGGGCAGGAAACATCCTGACCGGACCAATGCAGCGCGGCAGGGGACCGGGGCATGGACCACAAACGGGACCGTCGGGAGGCCGTCCATCGATACCGCAGGGGACGCGCCACAGGTGTCGAGGATGCTACGACAGCGGTACCGGCGAGGGTGGCCCGGTGCTGGAAACCTCCGGCGGCTGCTTCGCCGTCATGCGGCTCAGCACGATCACCGTGACGACGACCACGAGCAGGAATGCCAGTAACTTTGAGGCTTTGTTGAGCACCAGATCCGCCAGCCCCAGGGCCGTGCACATCGCATAGAAGGTCAGGACGATTCGCTGCACGCTGAAGCCGCGTTTCAGCAGACGATGGTGCAAATGCTCGCTATCCGCGCTGAAGAAGGCGGAGCCCTGCATTGGCCGGCGGATGAACACCCAGGCCACGTCAAGTATCGGGATTGCCAGGATCAGCAGCGCCGTGCCGATCTTCGCCGGCCCCAGGATTGCCAAAGCGCCCACCGTGAAGCCGGCGAACTGCGCGCCGGCGTCACCCATGAAAATGCTGGCGGGCGACCAGTTGTATATCAGAAAACCCAGCAGCGCAGCCGCCAGGATCAGCGGGGGCAGCACCAGCACCTGGCTGCCCACCAGCGCGTTCAATCCCTCGCCATGCGTACGGCCACTCCAAATCGCCAGCAAGGCCGCGGCGATCATCACCACACCGCCTGCCAGCCCATCCAGGCCGTCGAGGAAGTTGACGGTGTTCATCATGCCCACGATCCAGAAGATGGTGAAGGCGACGCCGATGGGCATCGCCAGCAAGATCTGCAGGTGCTTTTCCGGGTGCGCGTAAATAAACTGCACGCTGCTCAATGGGTTGGAAATGCCGTGCACCCAATCGAGCCCGCCTATCAGCGCCGCGCCCGCCGCTGCTATCTGGCCGAGACAGTGGATCGAGGGACGCAGGCCTCTCGCGTTCCTCTGTGTCAGCACATCGTCGATTATGCCTATCAGCACGGCGATGGATGCGCCCAGCAGCACGCCGCGGAACTGCTTGAATGTGTCGCCGTTTATCTGGAATTGCTTGTTCAAGACGTCGAAGCGGTTGCCGGTGAGTGGCTCGAAGAGCAAAACGCCGGCGATGAAGGCCAGATAGATGGCAACGCCGCCGAGCAGGGGCGTGGGTCTCGTGTGTGTGTCACGCGCGCGAATTGGCGCCAAAATGCCCGTTTGACGGGCAATATGCCTGATTAACGGCGTGAGTGCCAGGGATAACCCGAAGACACAAGCGGCAGTGATGATAAACTGTAACGCGAGGCTGGTATCGCCGAACGTACGGTGCAATAGGTCCACGGAAGATGGTTCTCCCTCTGAAAGCGGTGAAGTCAACGCACCGTCCCGGGGGCGATCTTACCCGACTTGGCCTATTTGACACCACCGGAAAGCTGTGCATATCATGGGACAAAGGCTCTTGCGCCTTCCCCATTGTTCTTCATGAGCCCGCGTTCATACCAGTGCTTCGCTGGGGGAAGTGTCGGAATTGGTAGACGGGCATGACTTAGGATCATGTGCAGCGATGCGTGAGGGTTCGAGTCCCTCCTTCCCCACTACCGCCTCTTTTTGTAGTGATCCTCTTAGTGAATGAGGTCTAGCGCCCGTGAGGGTTGAAGTCGAGCATCTGCCGGAAAGTCAGGTGCAACTCCAGATAGAAGTTGATCCAGATATGCTCGGTCAGGCGGTAGGCAAAGCCTATCAGCGCCTTGCCGGCCGTTATCGTGTCCCGGGATTCCGGCCAGGGAAGGCGCCGCGCGCCGTGCTTGAGCGTGCGATCGGCCCTGAAGTGCTCCTGAGCGAGGCGGCGGACATCGCTATGAACGATGCCTATGCCCAGGCGATTAAGGAGCAGCACCTCCATCCGCTCGGCTACCCGGACGTGCAATCGCCAAAGTCGGACGAGATTGCCGCGGATAAGCCTTTGAGCTTTACTGCCACGGTCTATGTTCGGCCGCATGTCAAGGCGGGCGACTACCGCTCGCTACGAGTCGCGCCTGAAATCCCGGACGTCACCACTGAGGACGTGGATCGCGTGCTTCAGAACGTCCAGGAGGAGCAAGCACCCTGGGAACCGGTTGAGGATCGCCCGGCCGAGAACGACGACCTCGTCACCCTCCGTCTCCTGGCCACTGTGGGCGATGAGACGCTGGTCGACCAGGATTCGTGGGAGTACCGGCTGCGGGAAGATGAGTCGCCGACCGTCCCCATCCCCGGCCTCTCTCAGCGGCTTGCCGGCATGCGTACCGGTGAGAGCAAAGACGAGACGATCGACCTTCCCGAGGATTACAATCCGACGGAATATGCCGGGAAGCAGATGGCCCTGCATATTGAAGTGCTCCGGATCGACCGCAAGTTGAGACCCGAGCTTGATGATTCATTCGCCCGGACGCTTGGCAATTTTGAGACGGTCGACGAGCTTCGTGCCGCGTTGACGCAGAATATGCAGGCGCAAGCCCGCCGCCAGGCCATGGATGCCTACGTGGAGAACGTGATCCAGCAAGTCGTCGCTCAGGCAGACGTCACCGCGCCGCCTCCGCTTATCGACCAGGAGGTCGATGAGATGATGCGGCAGTTGCAGGAGAACGTGGAGCGCGAGCGCAAGATCTCCATGGACACCTACACCCGGGTGATTGGCAAGACGGTCGAGCAGCTTCGTGAAGAGGCACGACCTACGGCCGAGCAGCGGGTCCGCTCTGACCTTGTGCTCGATGCCGTGGCCGAGGAAGAGGGGGTCGAAGTGCCCACCGACGAGATCGACGCCCAGGTGCGGCTCGTCGCCGGTTCCCCCACCCTGAGCAACAAGGAGCGCCGGCGCCTGCTGGCCTCCGATGACCTACGCGAGCGGGTCGCCCGCCGCCTGCGCAGGCGCTATACCATTAACCGCTTGCTCGAAGTAACGAACCCCCCGGAGACCACAACAGTCTCTGATGATTCCGGCGAACCCGCGGCCGCGACTGCTGCGGAAGAACCCGTAGCCGGCGAAACCTCGCCTGTCCTGGTATCATCAGAGACCGGCACCGTTGCCGGCGCTCAGGAAACTACCTCGGACCAGCAGAGCGAATAGGAGAACTGACAATGGGCCTGGTGCCAATGGTCGTTGAGTCCACGAATCGTGGCGAACGTGCCTACGATATTTTTTCACGGATGCTCAAGGACCGCATTATCTTCATAACCACGCCAATCGAGCCGCAGATGGCCAGCATTGTCGTGGCCCAGCTCCTTTTCCTGCAGAGTGAAGACGCCGAGCGCGACATCAGCATGTATATCAGCAGTCCTGGCGGCCAGGTGACAGCCGGCCTGGCCATCTATGACACCATGCAGCAGATCAAGCCCGACGTTTCGACCTACTGCATGGGTATGTGTGCCAGCATGGCTTCCATCCTGCTTGCCGCGGGCGCCAAGGGGAAGCGGTTCGCGCTCCCTAATGCCGAGGTGATGATCCACCAGGGAAGCGCCGGTTTCCAGGGTGCTACGCCCGATATCGAGGTCCAGTCTCGCTGGATCATCCGATCCGTGCGGCGCCTGACCCAGATCCTCGCCCACCATACCGGGCAAACCTACGACCGTGTGGAAAAAGATACGCAGCGCGATTTCTTCATGACTGCAGCTGAAGCTAAAGAGTACGGCATCGTGGACGAGGTGCTCGTCAATCCTGAGTTTCCGGAACTCGCGGAGGGCTAAACGCCATGGCCAACACGAAGCCGCCTCGTGTCCAGTACCGCTGCTCCTTCTGTGGCAAAAGCCAGGAGCAGGTCCATCGACTGATCGCGGGCCCCGGTGGCGTCTATATCTGCGACGAATGCATCGACCTGTGCCGCGAGATCATCGAGGAGGAGCAGGCGAACGCGCCCAAGCAGAAGCTCCCGATCACCAAGATCCCGCCGCCCAAGCGTATTTTCGAGCAGCTTAACCAGTACGTCGTTGGGCAAAATCGCGCGAAGCGGGTACTGTCTGTTGCCGTGTACAACCACTACAAGCGTGTTGCAGCCGGCATGCAGATTGACGACGTAGAGCTTGGCAAGAGCAATATTCTACTCGTCGGGCCCACGGGAAGCGGTAAGACCCTTCTCGCGCAGACGCTGGCTCGCATCCTCGACGTGCCCTTCTGTATCGCGGACGCGACGGCGCTTACCGAAGCCGGCTACGTGGGTGAGGATGTCGAGAACATTCTGCTTCGCCTGATACAGGCAGCCGATTTCGATATTCCACGCGCCGAGAAGGGTATCGTCTACATCGACGAGATCGATAAGATCTCGCGCAAATCGGACAACCCCTCGATTACCCGCGACGTCTCAGGTGAAGGCGTGCAGCAAGCACTGCTCAAGATCATCGAAGGTACCGTGGCTAACGTGCCGCCCCAGGGTGGCCGGAAGCATCCGCACCAGGATTTCATCCAGATCAACACGTCCAACATCCTGTTCATCTGCGGTGGCGCCTTCGAGGGGCTGGACAAGATCATCGACAGCCGCGTGAACAAGCACCGGCGTCTCGGCTTCCGCAGTGCGGAGGCTCTCGAGGAGCCCTCGGCGGCACAGCGGCACGTGATCCCCGAGGACCTCTTGCAATACGGGCTTATCCCTGAGTTCGTCGGCCGTCTCCCCGTGGCCGTGATGCTCGAGGCGCTCGACGAGGATACCCTGATCAAGATCATGACCGAGCCGAAGAACGCAATCGTCAAGCAATACAAGAAGTTCTTCGATCTCGACAAAGTTGAGTTGGTCTTCACACAGGAAGCGATCCGCGCGACCGCCCGTGAAGCCCTCAAGCACAAGACCGGCGCCCGTGGTCTCCGTACCATCGTCGAAGAGGTATTGCTCGACGTCATGTACGAGATCCCGTCCCGCCAGGATATCCGCCGTTGCAAGATCACCGAGAAGGTGATCCTGAAGGAAGAAAGTCCTACCCTCGAGCCGGTGCGCTTGCCGGCCCGCGAGGAAGAGGAACTGCTCGTGCAGGACGAGCCTGCCTGATTCCCGCGACTAGCATTGAACACAAGAAGGGGGCCGGCGCAATGCCGGCCCCCTTCGCTTGTAGTCCGCGGCGCCTGTTATTTGCTGATGACCAGCAGCATGTTGGCACGGACGACCTTGCCGCCGTTCTCCATGCCGGTACTTAGCGTGATGGCTCGGAACGGTACCAGCAACGGCCGGATCTTGGCATACTGGGCTCGATCGGCGGCCGTGGAGCTGGGCAGTATGAGCTTCTCCAGGGTGGTGCGGAGCTGGCCGATGTCGAAGAACATCACACTGGCGTTGAGCTTCCCTGCCGATGTCATGCCAAGTTTATAGCTGCTTCCACTCGCCAGGCTCGGCGCCCCGCCGTAGAGCACGCTTTCAACCGACTTGGTAACGTTCTTAATCGATGTCGAAATGAGCAGCCAGCCCTTGAGGATGGCATACCCATAGCCGCCCTTCGCGGTGAACTCGGTGTTCCCGTGCGGCGACTTCGATGGCTTGAACGACAGCCCGAGGCTGCTGCCGAGCGCGGTGAGCACCGTGGAAATGGTCGACCCGGCATCCGGGTGCTTCGAGACATTGAACAGCACCGCCAGTGGCAGGCCCGTGGTGTCATTCGCGCCGAGCTTGCTAAGGGAGGCGGGACGGATCGGCAGCACGCCAAGCGCGAATTCGCCATCGAGCAAGTTGAGCACATTGCCGAATACCATCCGCAGCTGAGCCATTTGCTGGTTACTTGTTGGGCTGCCGCTGCTAACCGCGTCGAGCACCCCGTTGATCAGCCCCTTCAGGTTGCCCATCGAGAGGTAGAATATGCTGCCTTGCGGCAGGACGCTTGCTCCGTGATTCGGCGTGGTGGCGCTCGCGTTCGGGATCGGCGCTTTGGAGACTGCCACCGCTTGCAAGTCGAGACCGTTCGCCTGGGCGACCAGTGAGACGCCGGCGGCGCCCAGCTGGTTGGCGACCTGGCTGCCGCTGCCCGCGCTGCCGGAAAGCGCTCCTAACGGGCTGCCGCTGCCGGAGAGGGCGCCGGCCGCGGCGCCGGAAGTGGCTTTGACAATTGCCGGAAGGTCGAGGTACATGTAGGCGATGCCGGTCGGCGGCAACTTGGCGATAATGTTCTTGTAGGCAGCGCTACTGCTCAGCGCGGGCGCCTTGCCCTGCGCTACCTTGATCTCGCGCTGGATCTCCGTCTGGACGCCGGCGATAATTGCCACGTTATTGACGATCGCGGCGTAGGTCGGGGATGAGCCGACTGCGTTGCTCATGCAGCCGGAAGCGGGCTTTAGCGAGTAGATCGAGACCCCGGCATACGTGCCTGCCGGTACGGCCGTTCCCAGATGGTTCTTGGTCATCACGCCGGAGACCGAGAGCCCCGGCTTCACCGCGCCGAGCACCGCAACACCCTTGGCCGACGCTTTCGAGCTCTTTGACGACTTCAAGGCCGCGGGATCGGTGATGGCCAGGGTAATCGGTCCAGCGACCCATGACAGGATCTGCTTGCTGACGTCGCTGCAGCTACTCGTCGACGTGCTCGCGCTCAATTTGCTTATCGTGTTGAAGAGTGACTGGCCACCGAAGGCGCTCTCGATCGTCCGGAGGTTCGCGCCCTGATCGCCACCTGGATTCGGGTTGAAGCTGGCAAAGAGTACCGTGGATGCGGGCAGCAGATTGGCGACCGACGTGAATGACGCGGCGCTCGCGCGTGGCACATTGTTGCTCTTGTTCGGCGCCTTGGCCGCGACGGGGATGGCCGCGCCACCGACGAGCATGGCCGTCAGGCCCACCGCTGCCAGCAGGCCAAGCGGTCGATTCGCCCGTGCGGCTGTTACCGGCGCACCCATCGGTACCGGGGCCATGCACGTGCCGTAAGATTGCGCGTTCGGCGAGTGATCGGCTCCGCAGTGCGAACAGATCATACTTGTCTCCTTCGTGCGTGCATTCGCTTATGAGCGTCTATACCGCGAGGCGCGTCGTGCCTCGGCAACTGGTATATCGGCGTATTTACTATAAGCAATCAAAATGGGGTACGCAATGGCACCATGCTACAATCCTCTTCGATGATTGTCTTCCGCGCAGCACGCAAAGGACGATGATGGCTTATTTTCTCGCCAAGACCGATCCCGAGACCTACTCCATAGACGACCTTGCCCGCGAACAGGCGACGGTGTGGGACGGCGTGCGCAACGCCCAGGCCGTGGCCGTGATCAAGACCATGGCGCCCGGCGATCAGGTGCTGATCTATCACAGCCAGGGCGAGGTCAGCATCGTCGGGCTGGCCGAAGTAACGTCGGCGCCGCGCGCAGATGCCAACGAGCCGAAGAGCTGGGTGGTGGACGTGCGGTTTCTGAAGAAGCTTGCCGGCCCAGTCAGCCTCAAGACGATCAAGGAGACGCACCAATTCGACGACTGGACTCTTGTGCGCCATAGCCGCCTCTCGACCATGAGCGTCCCCGACTCGTTTATCGCCTGGCTGCGCGCGCAAGGGGCGTTGTAGGGCGAGCCACGAGCCCAGGGCACCCGCCCTGGCGGGCTACTGATCGACCGCGGCCGCGGGGACGGACTTCCGCCCGGGCCTCGTGGCATAGCGTACATGAAGCAAAGACGAGGTTGATTGATGGCGGCGCGGAGGAACGACGAATGATCGGCGGGCAGGTCCAGACGGCGGCGCGTGTGGCGGCGATCCTGAACGGGGCGCCGGCAGAGCCGGTGGAAATCGACGAGCTGTTGAGCGCGGCGGATACGGCCTACTACGACGAGGACGCGCCGCTGATGGACGATGCGAGTTACGACCAGCTGGCAGAGCTCGCGAAGCGCATGACTGGCCAGGCACACCAGGTGCTTGGCGAGGTGAGCGGCGAGCTGGTTGCCGTGCCCCATGCGTACCCCACGCTTTCACTTCAGAAGGCATACGGCGCCGACGAGATCTACCGCTTCAAGGAATCGGCCGCGCGGACGCTGGGGCTCGAGGGTGGCCCGGACGCCCTGGCCCTGTCGATCGAGCCGAAGATTGATGGCCTCACGCTCGTGCTGCACTATACCGGCGGCCGGCTGGTGCGGGCGCTGACCCGTGGTAACGGCAAGGTCGGGGAGGACGTGACACACAACGTGCGCGGCCTGGCCGGCGTGCCCGCGGAGATACCCGAGCAGTCGGTCACGGTCATTGTCCGTGGCGAGGCCTTCATACCCCTCTCGCGTTTTGCCGCCCTCCAGGCCGCGGGCGAGGATGTGGCGACGGCCCGGAATACGGCGGCAGGCGACCTGCGCCGTAAGAGCGGCTCCCAATCGATCGCGGCCGGCGGGGTCACCAAGGCCCAGGCCCACAGCATCACCTTTCTGGCCTACAGCATCGAGGGTGGGGAGCTCAGCGAGCAGTTTCCGACCCAGCCGGAGGTGGGCGCCTGCCTGAGCGCGTGGGGATTCACGGTGCCCGAATATCGCCTGGCAAGCCAGGGCCCCGGCCCGGATGAGCGCTTTGACGAGCCGGCAACGGAAACGGGCCGCGCCATTGCCGATCTGCTGGATAGCCTGGCCGGGATCGAATTCGCGACCGACGGCCTCGTGCTCAAGGTTGCCAACCGCGCCTGGCAGCGCCGGCTCGGCGCCTCGGAGAAGACGCCGCGCTGGGCAATCGCCTACAAGCGATTGGGCGCGGAATATGAGACGACCGTGCGTTCGGTGCAGTGGCAGGTAGGGCGTGTGGGCCAGGTGACGCCGGTGCTGATCTGTGACCCGATCGATATGGACGGCGCGCAGGTCACCCACTATACGGCCCACCACGCGGCGTTCTATCGCTCCCTGGGCGCGGGCATTGGCGCGCGCATTGTCGTGACCCGCGCCGGAGACGTGATACCCAAGGTGCTTCGCCTGGCCCTCGGGCAGCAAGCAGAGCCCGATCTGCCGGTGCCCGATGCCTGCCCGAGTTGCGCGGCGCCATTGCGCGTGCGAAATGAAAAGGTGCTGTAGTGCCACAACCCGACCTGCCCGCCCAAGCTGCGCAAGGCGCTCGATCACTACGCGGCGCGGGACAACATGGATATCGAGGGCCTGGGCACGGAAGTGATCGAGGCGCTGGTCAGCGGCGGGCATGTCCACTCACCCGTCGACCTCTACACGCTCACCGTCGACCAGTTGGCAGCCCTGCCCCTGGCCAACGGGCAACTCTACGGCGCCATCCGCGCGGCGAAATTGGTGGCCAGTATCGATGCATCGCGGGCGAAACCATTCAGCACCGTGCTGCACGCGCTGGGCGCCCCGGGCGTGGGGTACCCGGAGTGCCGCACCATTGCCCAGCATTTCAGTCTGGCCGCGCTGCTGGAGCTATCGGCCGCGAACGACGGCGTGTTACAAGCAGAGTTGACCGCTCTGCATGGCATCGGCCCGGCCACCGCCACTGCTGTCGCCACCTACCTGGCCGAACAGGCGGCCTGGGTCGGCCAGTTGCCTGACGTTGGCTTGCAGGTGGAACGCGAAAGCATGCCACAGGCCGCGGACGGCCCGCTGTCCGGCCAAACCTTTGTGGTGACCGGGTCACTGGAGATGGGCAGCCGCGAGGACGTGGAGGCCTGGATCCGCGCGCACGGCGGCACCGTGTCCAGCAGCGTGAGCAGCCACACGACGTATCTGGTTGCGGGGGTGAAGCCGGGAGGCAGCAAGGTGAAAGCGGCGGCCAAACACGGCGTGGCGGTACTCGGCGAGCCCGAGCTGTACGCCCTCGTAGAGGAGCGTCCGGAGTAGGCGGAGGGACGGCGCAGCCAGGTGACGATCCTCTGCATGAGCGGGCCTAACGGCTTTGCCTCATCCGGGACAGGGATCGCCTGGTCGCCGAGCGGTCGCATAGCCGGAAGGGAACGCGGTACCGAACAGCGCATTCGAGTCGGCGGGGCCAGTCATGGCCGTGATCGATATCGGGCGCAAGCTGTTGATCCAGCTCGATCTCTCCGATGGCAACCACGAGAGGTAT
>JAQBPC010000129.1 GCA_028287725.1 Chloroflexota bacterium
AGCCCAGCAATGACGAGCGCCACGATCCACAGCACTTCACCGTGGGCGGTCAGCGCGGCGACCCCTACCACGGCTTGCCCGAGGTAGCACACGAGAATCGGCAGCAGGCGTCCCCACAGGC
Organism: Chloroflexota bacterium; assembly: GCA_028287725.1. Taxonomy (GTDB): domain Bacteria; phylum Chloroflexota; class UBA5177; order JANWHV01; family JANWHV01; genus JANWHV01. The sequence goes on from JAQBPC010000129.1 coordinate 122, forward strand.
GCAGGCTGGGAATAGACCTGGATCGCCCCGAAACCCAAAAGAGCTGGAGGGCGCCGACCGCTGCCAATGCCAGAACGGGCAGGCCAAGGCCGAGTGCTCCTTGATCGGGCACGAGAAAGGCGAGGCTTAGCAGCAGGATATCCAGAAAACACACCAGCGGGACGCTCGCAGCGGTCCACAGGTCCTGCTCGTCGGCCAGATTCGATTCACTGGCTCGGTCACTGCGCAGGGCCATTGTCGTGAACAGCAGACCGACGAGCGTGGCAGAGGCGCCGCCGGTCATGATGTAGAAGTCGTGCCACCCCTGCACGGCCTGGGGCACGGAGGTGGACATTGCGCATCACTCCTCTGGATACCCAACCTGCCAGATCCTCGGCTATGCCGCAAGTGCCGGCGCAAAGCAGTTAGGTCCACTGTGACGCGGTCATGGGGAGAGTGGCATGCGGGGCCGCGGGAATCATCACCAGCATCCGATAGGAGCGCCCATCTACTATACTATAGACCACGATGAACAGCAGCTCGTACGGTAGGGCCGTGGCAGCCCCCAGCCGATGCGGGATTTTCTTGTTTGCCGCCTCCCAGGCTGCCATCTCCCGCATCTCGCATGAATATGCACCACACGCCTAATGCACCCTGGAGGTAGGCTATGCCGGGACAGCGCCCGACCAGAGACCAAATACCGGTTGACCAGACCTGGAATCTTGGCGATATCTTTGCATCGCCGGCCCATTGGCGCGAGGATGTGGCCCGTATACAGGGTGATATCCAGGCGGTAGCAGCGTTCAAGGGGAGGCTGGGTAACGGCGCCGCCGTGCTGCTTGCCTGCCTGGAGGCGCACGAGAAGCTGATGGCCCGCCTGGATCGCATTCGCATGTATACCTACTTCAACCTCTCGGCCGACGGTTCCTCGCCCGAAAATCAGGCGATGGCCGAGCAGGCGGAGGCATTGATCGCCGCCGCCGATGCCTCGCGATCGTTTCTGAAGTCCGACCTCACGGCCCTGCCCGACGGCACAGTCGAACGGTATCTGACCGAGGAGCCAAAGTGCGCGGTGTTCCGCGCCCTCCTGGATGAGATACTGCTCACTCGCACGCACCGCTTGCGCCCGGAAACCGAAGAGGTGCTGGACGCTTTGGGTGAGGTACTGAAAGCGCCTAATACAATCTGGCAGCTCGCGACCGCGGTGGATATGACCTGCGCCCCCGCGCACGACGCGAGCGGCGCGGCGGTGCCGGTCTCGATTGCCACCTACTCCTCCTCGCACGCACACTCCACCGACCGTATGCTCCGTCGTTCCGCCTTTGCATCACTTACCGACGGCTTGAGCCGCCAGAAGGCGACGTTGGCCACCACGCTGGCCACGCACATCAAGCAAAACGTGGTGCTGGCGCAGGCCCGAGGATATGCCTCGGCGACGGAGATGGTGCTGGCCCGCCAGCAGGTTCCCAGCACGGTGTATCAGAGCGTGCTGGATGTGATCCATGACGAAATCGCTCCCCATGCGCGGCGTCTGGCCCGCCTGCGGGCCCGGGGCCTAGGCCTGGAAAAGCTGCACAGCTATGACCTTGAAGCCCCAATCAATCCGGAATACGCGCCGACGATGTCTTTCGAGGAGAGCGGTCGGCAGATTCGCGAATCACTCCGCCCGTTTGGCGAGGAGTACAACACGATCATCGCCGATGCCTTCGGCAAGCGTTGGATCGACCGGGCCGATAACGTGGGGAAACGAAGTGGCGCATTCTCCTGGGGCGTGTATGGCGTACATCCCTACGTCTTCCTTACCTGGCGCGACACCTATCGCAACGCGTTCACCCTTGCCCATGAGCTTGGCCACACTGGCCATTACGAATTGTCCATGCGCTCGCAACCGCGCAGCACGATCTCCCAGGATGCCTTCACCGTCATGGTCGAAGCGCCCTCAACGGCAAATGAGCTGATCCTTGGCCAACATTTGTTGAACAACACCACCGATCCTAAACACCGTCGCTGGCTGCTCGTGCAACTCGCGGAGACCTTTACCACCAATATGGTGGGGGCGATGCTGGCGGCCCACTTCGAGCGGAATATCTATGCGTTGGCCGAGGCCGGCAAGCCCTTGAACGCGTCCGCGCTGATGGAGGTGCAGGGTGATGTCCTGGAGCGCTTCTATGGCGATGCGGTAGAGATCGACGACGGCGCGCGCCTTGGGTGGGCCCAGATGCCGCACTTTTACATGAGTATCTTCCTGTACAGCTACTCGGCCGGCCTCGCTTCCGGCTACGCGGTGGTAAAGGCGATGCGCGATGAGGGGCAGCCGGCGGTAGATCGCTGGCTTCGTATGTTGAGGTTGGGGAATTCACGGCCGCCGCTCACGCTGTTGCGAGAGGCAGGTGCAGACCTGACCAATCCCGAAACGCTGCGTCAGGCCGTGCGCTATTTCGGCACGCTGGTTGATGAACTGGAGCAAGGAACCCCGGCATAGCGTGCGTGGCGGTCAAGTAAAGACAGCACAGTCTGCTTCCCAATAGCACGTCACATGGTATACACGCAGCGGAAGTGACGCCCCGTCACTTCCGCCCCCGCTCACTCCCTGAGCAGCCGCGCCATCACCGGGCCGGTGATCGCGGCGGTCACGGCGAGCATTGCGAGGGAGACCACGGAGGCGCGCTCGGCGGCGCCGGTCAACCACCGCGCGTTGTTGAACGCGCCCAGGCAGCGCGATGGCCCGGCAACGCAGCGACGGCAGGCTCGGGGAGTTTGGTGCGACAGGGCGCCGGAAGACCCCTATGCGGGCCCGCCCGGCGCCCTGGCGTCGCGACGCAATAACCGATGGGCTACCTCATGGGTAGCTGACGATGTTGACCGGTATGGTGCTGCTGCCTTGCGCCGTCGCACCGGTGTCGTTAATCACATGGGTGATCGTGCCAACGCCGCCAAGAGAGACGGTCA
>JAQBPC010000131.1 GCA_028287725.1 Chloroflexota bacterium
GTAGGAGAATTCTCGCGCAAATCGTGCAGCGCAACTTTGAGCGCACCGATCGGCACGTACCACCAGTCGATCTGGTTCGGATGGATATGCCACGCCTTGATAACTCCACAATGCATTAGCGAGTGGCTCAACTGGCCGAATCCCTCTGAAAACAAAGCATCGGTCGACCGCAATATCTCCCTGAAAAATCCACGTTCGTCGGGATACGTGGATAGCTGCTTAATCTCCACGCCTTCGATCATCATTCATGCCTCATTTATTGAGCGGTAACGCCGTGCGCTGCGAACAGTTTTGCCAGATGCTTGTGGATGCGCTGCTTGAATACTGCCTCGTCAAATCTTCCCGCTTGGGTTCGGCACGCTGCCGGATCAAAGGCCTTTGCATCGAAGCATTGTATGGTTTGAGCCAGGCTCTCGACGCTTTGCTCGTAAAAAAGCGATCCGGTCGCCCCATCGACTACGGTCTCGAGGGCGCCGCCTGCACCAAATGCAATGACGGGCCGGCCCGCAGCTTGGGCCTCAAGTGCAGTGAGCCCGAAATCCTCGCGCCCGGGTAAGATCAAGGCGCCACAACGCTGTAGTAAACGTACTCGCTCGGCGTTAGTCACGCGGCCCAAAAACTCCACGGTCGGGCCGGCCATCGCGCGCAACCGCTGCATATCCGGACCTCGACCTGCGATGAGTAGCCGAAGCTGTAGCATATTGGCTACCTGAACCGCGAGGTCGATTCGTTTGTACGATTGCAGGCGCGATATGACCAGGAAATAAGGCTCCACCACGCCATCACCCCCGGCGAACTCCGAGACGCGAATGGGGGGCTCGATCACCGCTGAATCACGCCCATAATACTTGCGGATCCGGGCGGCGGTGGTCTGAGAATTCGCGATGAAATGATCGACTCGCTGGGCAGCTAGGTAATCCCACTGTCTCAGGCGGCCCACCACAGCTGGAAGTACCGCGCGCTGCAGCAGTCCACGCTCTTCGTGCGCGACATACTCGTGGTACATCCAAATGGGCCGCGTTGTGTTGTGACAGTAACACACGTGGACAGTCTCCGGCCCTGTGATAACGCCCTTCGCGAACGTGCTACAGCTGCTGAGCACCGCATCGTACTCGGAAAAGTCGAACGACTCGAATGCAGAAGGATATAGCGGCAACAGACGTTTGGCAATCTTCAGTCTTGGCGTGATGTGTTGCATATAACTGGTACGAACGTCGATGTTCTGCCAGAAGTCCGGCATGGCATTTCGGTCATATACCGACGTATAGAGCGGTGCTTCAGGAAACATGCGGCAGAAGACTTCTACCACGTTCTCGGCGCCGCCGGATTGATTCAGGTAATCGTGCGCAAGGGCTACGCGCATTTTCCTCCCACGTTGCGAAGAGAAACAATGTACCACGCGTTCTCAGATCCAGGTAAGTCTCGGATTGCGTGAATGTGATTGAAGGGTTAGTCTCCCCGGTGTAGGATACACGGCTGTACTTGTCGCGTGCCTGCTGCGCAGTGCATCCTGAATAAGCAATGATTGGGCATACCTGGGCACAACAACTACTGTCGCGTGCGGCTCAGCGGAATAGGCTGGCTCATGCCTACCTGTTTGTCGGTCCCACGTCGGTCGGCAAGACCTCGCTGGCGATGCACCTGGCTTCTCTGCTGGTGTGTTCGTCCCAGATTGGGCGGCCATGTGGCGTGTGTCGCGGCTGCAAGAGCGTTGCTCGCCAGGGCCACCCTGATGTTCGCCTGATTGAGCGTGCCTCGGATCGCCGCGACATTACAATCGAGCAGGTGCGACAACTTGAGGGGGAAATCGCGCTCACGCCATATGAGGCGCCGCACAAGCTGTTTTGCGTGGCCGGCGCGGATTTGATGAACGATGCGGCGGCAAGCGCCCTGCTCAAGACCCTGGAGGAACCACCACCGAACGCGAGTCTTGTGCTGACTGCCGCCGATCCGATGAGCTTGCCAATCACGATTCGCTCTCGTTGCCAGACTTTGACGCTTCAGCCAGTGCCTGCCCACGTGATTGCCGACGCGCTGCAGGCCGACTTGAAGGTGGAGGACGACCGGGCTAAAGAACTTGCGACGCTCGCGCACGGGAGACCAGGCTGGGCTGTTCGCGCCACGACGGATCATGATCTTGTCGAGCGCGAAGCTGCTGCGTACCGTGCGATTAGCGCATTGCCGCGACAGGGTCCGTACAGCAGAATGGTTGCAATTGAGGCATTGCTCGGCAAAGGCAGCTTTCTTGAAACTCGTGCGCGTGCGCTGGACCTGCTGTCCCGCCTCGAGGGATGGTGGCGCGATGCGTTATTCGCAGCCCAAACCGGTGTTGCGCCGGACTTACGAAGGTTTATGGTAGGGGCCGTGGACAGCGTACCGGCATCGCTTCCGGAAATTGTCGGTTTCTTGCTTAAGATTCAGGAAACCGCCTCCAGAGTCGAGGCGAATGTCACGCCACGGCTTGCCGTTGACCATCTAATCGGTATGATGCCCACGATTCGGAGTGTGGACCGTGCCTCAAGCTGAAAGTCAGGTAATTGCAGGTATCCGCTTGCCGGGTGGCGAATTGGTCTTTGTAGAGGACGCACCGCAAACTCTAGAAATAGGCGATGTTGTCCGCTGCTCTCGAGATGGCGAATTACTGGTCGGAAGCGTCAGCATTCCACCCCGTCTCATTGTTTGGCGCGATCCTGAAGCGCGCTGCGCGGTCTTTGTGTCGGTCGAACAAACCTCACCGCCGCGGTTAGTACTTGAGCCTCGACAGCCCATGGCTCGGCTTGCGTCGCTCGAGGATAATCCAGGTGGTTTCAGCGACAAAGAAATGCTCGATCTCGCATGGCAGGACATCGAGCGGCTCGACCGCTAACGAACATTTACTTCGCAACTTCTCGACCAGAGCAGCATAATGGAACCATGCGCTTGGCCCCCAGCGCAACTGCAGCTTCGGATGTGCAGACTTGTCGAGAGTTTTGGGGTGAATCCCTGGTTGATGGCTGGTGGTGATGAGAATCTTAGTGGCAATTGACGCCTCGCCCGCTGGGAGCGAAGCACTGAATCTGGCCGGCGAGCTTTTGACCGGCAGGGACGCGACAATAACGATACTCCACGTCATCCCGCGTCAAAATGTCCGGACAAAGTACGGAGCCATGACGATTGAGTGCCTCGATATTGAGGCCGAGCGCGCGGCCGCCGATCAGCTTCTTGAACATGCAATGCAGCGCCTGCGATCTGCCGGCCTGGGGCCTCGAATCGTGACCCAACTTGAAATCGGCGATCCGTCGTCGACCATTCTCGCGGCAATCGAGGACACGCGATCGGACCTGCTGTTGCTCGGCTACAGTGGGCTCTCGCGAGCGCAAAGATTTCTATTGGGGTCCGTCTCGACCCGAGTGGTGACTCATGCGTCGTGTTCGGTGATTGTCGCGCACCCAAAACCAGGGACCGTGGGCGACACACATGGCACAACAGAGTATGCCGAGGCCTGAGCTCGGCCAAGGTTCCCGCATCCGACGGTCCTCCGCAGCGTGACCGCGAAGCTCGAAGAAGACAACTTGTAGAACGCGCGTGGCGCCGCTTTAGCAGGCGCCACGCGCGTTCCGTGTCTTAGCGCTGCTTCAAGGCTTCGAGTACGCGCGGCGGCGTCATCGGAATCGAAACAGGCCGAACCCCCGTTGCGTCAAGAATGGCATTTGCGATGGCGCCGGCGCCGGGAATAATCGGAGGCTCGCCAACACCCTTCGCGCCAAACGGACCGTCAGCCGATGGCACCTCGACGAGGAGCGTTTGAATCACCG
>JAQBPC010000158.1 GCA_028287725.1 Chloroflexota bacterium
GGCTGGATCCGAAGTAGGTCCAGCTGCTTTATCAGGATGAATGACCAGGATTACCGCGTTGTTTGAGTTCCAGCTAAGTGGGTGGCCAGGGAGATCTGGAAACCATGCCGTTTACGGCCGGGTACCCGCGCAGCGGGTGTTCTCACAGTCCTCGCCCAGCGTGGGCTTCAGCCCGCTTATGTCCGGATTACATCGTCCACAAACTTAGTGTCGCCTTACATGCACTCTACAACTCGATATAGAGTCGTGACATAGGTCAACCATAGCAGCGCCGGAGCGTTCGCGGACAGGGGAAATACGATGAACGACGGGGCCCAACCTCATGGCGCAACGGTAGCGCGGCGTGCGCCTCGTAGACGAGCTGACCCCCGGCGAAGGGGGAGAGCACAGTTGATCTGGGCAGCGACCGGTATCGCGCTCGTTGCGCTACTCGCGGTACTCCTTGTGGATTCGCGGAAGACTGCTACGGCCCCCGCAGCCACAGCGGGATTACACGGCAGCAGCTCGGTCGCCAACGCGCCCGTCGGCGCCGCGATTGGCGACCGAGCACCCGATTTCACGCTGCGAGACCTCCATGGCAAGCAGGTGCGCCTCCAAGGTTTCCTCGGCAAGCCGGTCATGCTGCATTTTTGGGCGGTCGACTGTACCTACTGTCGCGCCGAGCAACCGGACTACATACAAGCTATCAAGGACCTTGGCGCGCATGCGCCAACGATCCTCGCAGTCGATGCCTGGGGCGAGTCAACTGGGTATGTAGCCCCGTACGTTACCCACACCCATCTGCCGGGCATCGTGCTGATCGACCCACCGCATACCGTTTTCGACAGCCTATATAAAGGCCAGGGCACGCCTACAACGGTCTACATCGACAAGCAGGGTGTCATCCGCCAGACCGTAATCGGTCCCGAGACCCACGATCAAATCATGGCGAACGCCAGGTCAATCGGCGCCTAGGATCTAGAAGAAGCCCAGCTCTAGCTTGGCGTCTTCACTCATCATGGAGGGGTTCCAGAGCGGCTCCCACACCAGCTTCGGGGTGACGGTCTCGATCTCGGGCATGTGCTCCTTGAGCGTCGCCACCACCTCGGAATCGATGTACTCGTTCATCGGGCAGGCCGGCGTTGTCAGCGTGTAGGTGACGATGACGGACTGGTCGGCAACTTCGACCTCGCGAATCAAGCCGAGATCCACCAGGTTGATCCCCAGTTCCGGATCGTTGACCTCGCGAAGAAACTCCATCACCTGGTCTTCTGTATAAGCCACAGTCGTTCTCTCCTTGTTTGTTCTACTGTATCTCAGCGCATGCGGCCCGTGGGCCGGAGTTTCTTGGCCCCGCCGGTTCGTTCATCATGGGTCTTCAGACTTCTATAAAGATATCGTCGCCCTCGACCCGCACAGGATATGTACGGATCGGCTTCGTGGCAGGCAGACACAGGGGTTTGCCGGTGGTCACGTCAAAGATGGCGCCGTGCAGCGGACACGTGATCTCGCAATCTTCCAGCCAGCCCTCAGAGAGCGACGCCTCTGCGTGGCTGCAGGTATCGTCCGTAGCGTAGAAGTCGCCATCACAGTTGTAGAGAGCTATCAGCTCATCTCCGACACGCACCCGCTTCGTTTCATTGGGGCCAATCTCGGACACTGAAGCCACTCTATGCCAGACGCTCACAAACACCCCTTCACTTCGCATTGTGGTCGGGCACTCCATACAAGGCCGCCATCATTACTTTGTAGCCGAGCAGAGCGCACTTCACGCGCGCTGGACTCAGCGGTACGCCTAGCTCCTCAAGGATCGCCTCCCGCGGAATGGCGAGCGCGTCGACGCGCGTCTGCCCTACCACCATGTCGGTGAGCATGGAAGCCGCGGCCTGACTGATCGCGCAGCCACTCCCACGGAAGCGCACCTCGGACACGCGCTCGCCATCGTAGCGTAGATCGACCGCTACAATGTCGCCGCACAGCGGGTTACTGTCCTCAAAGGTAGCGTCCGGGTTCTCCAATGTGCCGTGATTATGAGGATGCCGATAATGATCGAGGATTTCTTCCTGGTACAGATCGCTACTCATATTTTCCGTGCTGTTCCTAGCCTGGGGTGAACAATACCGTGCACCACGCCAGGCGCGAGTGACTGGTGGCATGCAGCCAGGGCTCGAATACCGCGCTGCCGTGAAACGCGTACGCGCATCTGTACACAAGATAGCAGGGGCCGTAGCTCCACCGGCTAGCTCCCGAAGACCCGGCGTACGCGATGCAAGCCGCGGGCTAGGGCATCGATCTCGTCGGTTGTGTTGTAGAAATAGACGCTGGCACGCGTCGTGGCCGCCACAGCTAACAAGCCCATGAGCGGCTGGCAGCAGTGATGCCCTGCCCGCACGGCAATGTTGTCCTCGTCGAGGAGCGAGGCCACATCGTGCGGATGCACGTCCCCGACGTTAAAAGAGACCGCGCCGCCACGCTCGTCGACGGGCGGTCCGTAGATAGTGACGCCCGGGATGGCGGACAGCGTCTCCAGCAGGTAGGCGGTCAGCGCATGCTCGCGATCGCGCACCCACTCCATGCCCAGCTCACTCAGATACTGCACGGCCGCGCCGAAACCGATAACCTCGGCGATTGCCTGGGTCCCGGCCTCGAAGCGCTGGGGCACGTCCGCATAGGTGCTACGCTCGAGCGTGACCTTCTTGATCATCGAGCCGCCTGCCATAAATGGCGGCATCGCCTCGAGCACCGATCGCCGGCCATAGAGGGCGCCTACACCGGTAGGGCCGACCATCTTGTGCGCGGAGAAGGCCAGAAAATCGCAGTCCAGGGCCTGCACGTCAACCGGGAAGTGCGGCACGCTCTGCGCGCCGTCGACCAGCACCAGCGCCCCAACGGCATGTGCGCGCCGCGCAATCTCCGCAACGGGATTGATCGTGCCTAGCACATTGCTCATCTGGCTGATTGCCACCAGCTTCACGCCCTGCGCCAGGAGCCCATCCAGATCGGTGAGGTCCAGCCGTCCCTGTGCATCGAGCGGCAGGTGCAACAGGCGCGCGCCTCGCTCCTCCGCCAGCATCTGCCAGGGGACCAGGTTGCTGTGGTGCTCAAGTGCTGAAGTAAGAATCGCGTCACCGGGCTTGATGCTATGCCGGCCCCAGCTATAGGCCACCAGATTGATCGCCTCGGTCGTATTCCTGGTGAAGACGACATTCTCCGGCTCAGGCGCATTGATGAAGCGCGCTATTGCCGCCCGACCGGCCTCGTATGCCGCGGTTGCCTGCTCGCTGATCGCATACACGCCGCGGTGTACATTCGCGTTATATGTCGCATAGTAGGTGCTCATCGCGTCCAGCACGGCCCGCGGCTTCTGGGAGGTCGCGGCGCTATCGAGGTAGATGAGCGGCTTACCCTCGCGCGAGGTCGACAGTATCGGGAAATCAGCCCGAACCTTCGCAAGGTCCGGAGTACCGGCGCGCATGGACGCAGGTGTGAGCGATATCGCATCGATTTCGAGCATTACGCGATCTCCTTCATCCTTTCGTTCCGCGGCCTTCTGTAGCCCCGCGGCTTTCATCCAGTTGCGGTCGCTGGGCGGCGCCTGCACTCGAGGGCGCATGGCCGCCCGTCCCGGCCTACAGCCGGCTCACGGTACCCGGAACCGACTGTTGCCATAAGCTATGTCACAAAGAGCGTAGAACGTTCCAAGCCGTTGCGTCTTAGTTGGTCAATTTGCCGTCGATAAGAGCGTAGAGCCGCTCGCGGAGATCCTGGAGCGGGACGCGCTCGATCAACGGCGAGAGGAAGCCCGTCACGATGAGGCGCTCGGCCTCACGGCGCGAAAGGCCACGGCTCATCAGATAGAACAGGTGGTCCGCGGATACCTTGCCCGCCGTGGCGCCGTGCGAGCACCGCACGTCATTGGCGGCGATCTCGAGATTCGGGATAGAGTCGGCACGTGCCGTTTCGCTCAAGATCAGGTTGTTGTTCTTCTGGTAGGCGTCGGTCTTCTGCGCGCCTTCGTGCACCCGGATCAGACCGGAGAACACCACGCGGGAGGTATCCTTCAGCACGCCCTTGAACAGCAGATCGCTGCCCGCATTCGGCGCGATATGGTCCTGAAGGGTGTGGAAATCGATGAACTCGTTTCCGGAGGCGAAGTACAGGCCGAGAACCTCGGCGTTCGTGCCGGGACCTCGCAGCTCCGTATCGACATTCAGCTTCACCATCTGGCCGCCTAGGGTGGCCGTCACCCAGGTAAGGGTGCTGTCCCTGTGCAGGACTGCCCGGTGCATGCCGATTTGTTTCACGCTATCGTCGAGTTCCTGGAGCGTGATGTACGACAATTTTGCGCCGTCATGCAGAATCAGCTCGACCACCGGCACGTTGAGCGTGCCGTCCGCGGTACGCGAGCCGGTCTCCTCGATTAAGGTCACCTCGCTGTTCCGGCCCACCACCACCAGGGTATGGGGGAAGACGCCGAGGCCGGGCTGATCGAGCCAGGTACTCGACTGTAACGGCAGCTCGACTTTCACATTGTCCGGTACGTAGAGAAACGTGCCGCCGCTCCAGAGGGCGCCGTTCAGCGCCGCGAACTTGCTGAAGTCGGGCTTCACCGCCTCGGTCATGAAGGCGGTGCGCACCAGATCGCCGTGCTCGCGCACCGCGGTGTTCATGTCCGTGAGGATCACGCCTTGAGCGGCGAGCTCCTGCGCAACACTGCGATGTGCCGGGGTAGACACATGAGAAATCAACAGTCCGGAACGCGTCAGCAAGGCGTCGGCGGCGGGCTGCCATTCCGCCGGCAGCGGCACGCTGCCGTTAGGCTGTGGTACTTGCAGCATGTCAAAGTTGATCTTGCGGAGTTGCGGCTCCGTGCGGCGCCATTCCTCATCCTTCAACGAGGGCATGGCGGTAGACTCGTACATCTCCCATGCGCGCTGGCGCAGATCCTGCATCCACTGGGGCTCGCCGTTGCGCTGGGAGATGGACAGCGCGGCGTCCAAGGAGAGGGTTTGGGTGGTCTCTGTGCTCATTGACGCTCCATCACAAAGGGCAGTGGACGAATCCTATCGTCGATGTACCGGTGCAGGGGACTGAGTAGTGGGTTCCTCCGAACCATTGCTTCCACAAATGGTCCGCACCGGTAGGCACCGCAGTCGCCCCGTCATTTGTTGGGGCCGACCCGCCATGGCGGGTTCCCCGGTTCTTTCATGCAAAGGGCGGTGCGTGCCGCACCGCCCTCCAACCAATGTTCCGCAGGCGGGCGCGGCGCTTAGCCGACGCTGCCTTCCATTTCCAACTGAATCAGACGGTTGAGCTCGACTGCGTATTCCAGCGGCAGCTCCTTCGCGATAGGCTCGATAAAGCCACGCACGATCATCGAGGTCGCGTCGGCCTCGGAAAGACCGCGGCTCTGCAGATAGAAGAGCTGCTCCTCGCCGACCTTGGTGACGGTCGCCTCGTGCGCCGTCTCAACGTCGTCCTCTTCGATCTCGATATACGGATAGGTATCCGTGCGGCTGTTCTCATTGAGCAGCAACGCGTCGCATACCACCGTAGACTTCGAGCCCTTCGCGCCCTTTTCCATCTTGAGCAGGCCACGGTAGCTGGCCCGACCCGACCCCTTGCTGATCGACTTCGAGGTGATCACCGAGGAGGTGTTGGGTGCGCAGTGCACGACCTTGCCACCTGCATCCAGGTGCTGGCCATCGGTAGCGAAGGCAATCGAGAGCACTTCGCCGCGAGCACCCGGCTCCATCAGCCAGATGGCCGGGTACTTCATGGTCACCTTCGAGCCAAGGTTGCCATCAACCCACTCCATGGTGGCGTCCTGATAGGCGACGGCTCGCTTGGTCACCAGGTTATAGACGTTCTTCGACCAGTTCTGGATGGTCGTGTAGCGGCAGCGGCCGCCCTTCTTGACGATGATCTCCACGACCGCGCTATGCAGCGAGTCGGAGCTATAGGTCGGCGCCGTGCAGCCCTCGACGTAGTGGACGTATGCCCCTTCGTCGACGATGATCAG
>JAQBPC010000197.1 GCA_028287725.1 Chloroflexota bacterium
ACTGGGCCTGAGCGACGACCACGACGGAATCTTGATTCTCGATCGCACTATTCTTTCGTCTGAGGTTCCGTCACAGGTCAGGGTCGGCACGCCGCTCTCCGAGTTCGTCGGGGAATGGGTACTCGAGCTCGAAATCACGCCGAACAGGCCGGACTGCCTGTCGGTATATGGCATGGCGCGTGAGGTCGCCGCGATCACTGGGGCTACCCTGCAGCCGTTCCCGCAGCCTGCGATTGCGCCGTTCACCCGATCCGCGCATGGCGTCACGCTTGCGATCGAGGATCCAGATCTGTGCAGCCGCATCTCGGCAGTTGTTATCGAGGGAATTGCCGTTGGTGATTCACCAAAATGGCTTGTGGATCGGCTCCAAGGCGCGGGCATGCGGTCAATCAATAACATCGTCGACGTCACGAATTATGTAATGTTAGAGCTCGGTCAACCGCTGCATGCCTACGACATGGACAAGCTGAAGGGACCTAGCCTGCGGGCGCGGCGCGCACGTCCTGGCGAACGCATCACGACACTCGATGGGGTGGAACGCGAGCTGACGACCGATACGCTGCTCATTACTGACGATGAGAGGCCTGTGGGAATCGCGGGCGTAATGGGAGGCCTTGACACCGAGGTTAGCGCCGATACACGAAATATCCTTCTCGAGGCCGCCACATTCAATGGTCGGAACATTCGCCGTACGAGCGTCGCGCTGGGCCTGCGCTCCGAGGCTTCGAGCCGTTTCGAGAAAGGGCTCCCAGTTCAACTAGCCCCCAAAGCGGCCCGACGCGCCGCGGCACTCATCGCCGATCTTTCCTGCGGCGAGGTCGCGTCCGACGTACTGGTCACGGGCATGCCCGATCCCGAGCCGCGTGTCATTCCGTTCGGCTTCGTCGAAGTAGGTCGTCTCCTGGGAGTCGACTGGAGTGCCGAGCATATTAGCGCGAAGCTCGAGGCACTGGGCTTCACCGTCAACGGACTGGTCGCAGGTGAAATTGCGGTAATTGTGCCGTGGTGGCGTAACGACGTCGCCGAAGGCGCGGATCTCGTTGAAGAGGCTGCGCGGATCACCGGTTACGATGCGATTCCGGAAACATTATTGCGAGGCAGCGTTGAACCACGACCGATCTCCCCGGGCCAGCAACAATATTCAGCGGCTCGCGCGGTCTTACTGGCATCCGGCTTAAACGAAGGAAGTAGCCCTGCGCTGACCAGTCTTCGTAGTTTGGAGACACTCCGCCCACAAGGTCTCGAGGAGCCGTGGCTTTCGTACGTTGTACCCCATGCGTCGTTCATCGCCGAAGCCGGCAGCAACTTCGAGCCGGTTCGTGTGGTAAATCCACTCACTCCCGAGCGAGAGATTCTCAGACCAATGTTGTTGCCGGGCCTTCTAGAGGCGCTGCGCGATAATCTGCGGGCCGGCGAAGATCGAGCGGCATTCTTTGAATTAGACTCATGTGCGTTTGCGCGTCCCGGCAATCTTCCGGTGGAACGACGCTCTCTCTCCATCGCAATGGCAGGCGAGCGGTGCGAACGATCTTGGGCAGTTCCGCCTGCAGCTGCGGACTTCTTTGACCTTAAGGGCATTGTAGAGGTGCTGATCGAGCGTCTTGGAGTCAAGGACGCGAAGATCGTGTCAGGTAGCAATTCGCTCGTTCACCCAGGGAGATCCGCGGCTTTGGAAGTCGACGGCGTCAACGTCGGGTTCTTCGGCGAACTTCATCCGCAAATTGCGGAAGCATGGGACCTTGGGAACAGACGTGCATACGTGGCAGAGTTCGACTTTGATGCGATTGCGGCGAAGTGTAGCGACGAGCGTGCGTTTGCCGAATTTTCACGTCAGCCGCTCGCGAAACGTGACCTCGCGATTGTCGTCGACGAATCGCAGGCGGCTGCCTTGGTGCTTGAGGAAGTTCGCAGGGCCGCAAAAGGCCTCTTGGCCCGCGTCAGACTTATCGATGTGTACCGGGGCGATCAGATTCCACTGGGAAAGAAGAGTCTTGCTTGCTCTCTGGACTTCCAGGCGCCGGACCGCACACTGACGGAGGACGAAGTCGAAAAGCTGATCTACAAGATTCGACGTACCCTCGAGCATCGTGTCGGCGCAACTTTCCGGGCGTAGGGCGTTTGGCCACATGCCCACCGGCGCACCAGAACGTGTCGAAAGAGGTAAGCGCAATGGAACGGGAACTCGAAGGTAGAACAGCGATCGTCACAGGAGGTACTGGAGGACTTGGACCGGCCGTGGCTCGCGCGCTTCTCGAGGCTGGAGCGCATTGTGTGATTACCTTCAAATCGAAGTCGAGAGCGGATGAGCTCGATACAGAACTAGCAGGCCATGGGTATAGTTACACTCTCCAAAGCGTGGACATCCTGGATCAAAATGCCGTCGATGCAATGGTGCGTGGCGTCCTTTCCGAATGTGGACAAATCGATATTCTTGCGCACTTGGTCGGCGGGTACATGGGAGGCAACGAAGTACAGGACATGCCGCTCGCGGATTGGCGCCTCATGTTTGATTTGAATGTGAACTCTGCATTCATTGCCTTCAAGGCGGTACTCCCTGCCATGCAAGCACGAAATTACGGCCGGATAATTGCAGTCGGCTCGCGTTCAGCGGTGCGGATCAGCCCAGGCGTGTCCGGATATACCGCGTCTAAAGCGGCGTTACTCGCATTGGTCGAGAGTGTCGCAGAAGAGAACCACGCTCGAGACGTAACAGCGAACGCTGTACTCCCCAGCATTATCGACACTGCATTAAATCGCGCGGCAATGCCGAAAGCCAATCGCGACACATGGCCGAAGCCTGAACAGATCGCGGAAGTATTTCGATTCCTCGCGAGCGACCGCAGCGGGCTCGTCAGCGGCGCGGCAATTCCCGTGTACGGCCACGCATGATTTTCGATTGATTCGCGGCGAACCCACTTGGCGTATTTTCGCTTGGTGAGTGCGGTGGTACACTTAGTCCGATGACGACACAAAACGAACAGCCGATCGCTCAGGAGCCCGCTGCCACCCTGAGTGCTCTAGACACCGCACGTTATGCCGTGGATGCAGCATCCGACAAGAAGGCACAGGACATCGTACTTCTCGATGTTAAAAAAATCTCCAGCCTCGCAGATTATTTCGTGATTTGCTCTGCCAGCGTTGACCGGCAAATTCGTGCTATCGCCGAAGGGGTTGAAGAATCGCTCGACGCGGTAAACGTGCCGCCGTACAAGCGGGAAGGAAATCCGGTTGACGGCTGGGTGTTGCTCGATTATGGCGACGTGATTGTTCACGTTATGAGCACTGAACAGCGTGAGTTCTATCGTCTCGAACAGCTTTGGGAACAGGCACAGATTGTTGTGAGAGTTCAATGATCGCGATGCGAAACGGTTCAAGGCGTGAGCGATAAGGGTCCCTCACGGCGCAAGCCGTTTTTCTTCGGCATGGCTGTCGGCGTTGTCGCCGGTTTGGCCCTGGGTTCCACGCTCGCGGCCATTTTCGGAGACGATGTATCCGTGCTGGTTGGGAACGTGGTCAAGCGTATTACGGGCGAGCGCGAAGAGCCTAACTTCGAGCTTCTGCTTCAGTAAGCTCAAGGGTCGGCGATGGAGCTCACTGACCCTCGGTGAGGCTGTCTCACGCTAGTTATGCCGTGGCTATGCAGTCCGAAGTTCGGCCCAGATTATCTGCTGTCTAGGATAAAATCCGGCGATAAGCATGGCTAGCGCAAAACGACCCATGCATCTGGACGCAGCACATGCAGTTGACAACTACCCCGATCTTGACATGCAGATAACACATGCCGATGCGGCCGTTCACTAAGTGAGCCTGGTTCCTGCGCGGCAATCAGACCGAAAGCTGTGCGACTGTCACCCCCTCGCCGCCTTCACGTGCCTCTGCAGGTCTGAACGAGCTCACCAATGGATTCGTGGCCAGCTCCTCGCGCACTACCTGGCGAAGCGCGCCAGTCCCCTTCCCATGGATGATGCGTACAAATGGCATGTTCGACATATAGGCGTCGTTTATGTAGCGCTCTAGTTCGTGTATTACCTCGTCGACCCGCCAGCCGCGCATATCGAACTCCATACTTGGGGCGGGCCCTTCGCTACGCTGAATCCGTGTGCCACCGGCATACCGATTTTCTTCCACGATGTCGGCGCCGGGCCCTACATACCGCACATCTTTGACCTTGACCCGCGTCTTGAACGGTCCGATTTGAACTTCAAGCTCGTTCCTGCCCGGCGGCACCGCGGTCACCGTACCCTCCTGGCCGGTGCGAAGAATAGTTACTCGATCGCCGGGCTGTATGCCACGATCTGATAGTGGCGCCACAGGCTGGACGACAGGAGTACGCTTTTCAGGCGTTGGCGGCGCGGCGAGAAGAGGCGCTTGTTGTTCTGTCGCTCGCTCTATCCGATTGCGCAGCCCGGCTAGCACGGGTTGCGCCGCGTTACCATTAAGGCGAAGCTCCGCCTCCGCTCTGTCTAACTCTCGTCGCAGGTCCTCGAGGCTGGCCTGGGCCTCTGATCGCGCAAGCTTTAAAATGTTCTCCCGCTCTTGTAGCACGGATTCAACTTCGCGCTCGAGACGGCTTCGAAGGGTGAGAGCGTCGCGTTGCGCTTCGCCTGCTGAGGCAAACAACGCCGAGGCATCCTCGCGATCGCGTGCAATCCGCGCAAGCATCGTCTCGACTCGCGCTTCCTCAGAGCTGATAAACTCCTTCGATCCCTGGATAATCTCGTCTCTTAGGCCAAGGCGTGACGCTATGGCCAGGGCGTTGCTGCGCCCCGGCAGACCGATGCTTAATCGATAGGTCGGGGTCAGCGTTTCCACGTCAAATTCTACGCTCGCGTTCTCTACGCCTTCCGTTGTGGAAGCGAACGCTTTGAGCTCGCTGTAGTGTGTCGTGGCCATCACGCGAGCCTGCGTCTTAAGGAGGTACGTAAGCAGCGAGCGAGCCAGGGCAGATCCCTCCGCGGGGTCGGTTCCGGCCCCAAGCTCGTCCAAGAGCAGCAGACTGTTGGGAGTCATCTCATCAAGGACGCGAATGATATTAGTTAGGTGACCGCTGAACGTACTCAGGCTCTGCGCAATACTCTGCTCGTCTCCAATATCGGCGAAAATCCCATCGAACACCGCGACGCGGGACCCCGGATCCGCCGGTACCGGCAAGCCACTTTGCGCCATCAGCGTTAGCAGACCGACGGTCTTGAGGGCAACTGTCTTACCTCCGGTATTTGGACCGGTCACTAACAGTTGCCGGAAATCCTCGCCGAGCCGCACACTTATCGGAACTACCGGACCAGTAAGTAGCGGGTGACGCGCGTTGACCAGGCTCAATGCTCCGTCGCTATGTACGGTCGGTAGTACTGCGCGCATCGCCGCGCCAAATCGGGCCTTGGCCAGGGCAAGGTCAAGTGAGGCAAGGCCCTCGACCGTTTCGAGCATTGCCGGCGCCTGCACGGCAATGCGCTCCGAAATGAACTGAAGAATCCGTTCGATCTCCTCCTGCTCCTGTAACTGGAGCTCGCGCCAACGATTGTTCAAGTCGTTTGTTTGAAATGGCTCGACGTACAACGTCGCACCGCTCGAGGAATGATCGTGAATGGCCCCGCGAATCACGCCGCGCGCATCCGACCGCACCGGTATGACATAGCGGCCGTTCCGGATGGTGATGATTGGCTCCTGTATCGCCGTCCGATAGGTTTGCGAGTTGAGGATGCTTTGCAAGCGGTCGATCAAACGCTGGTGCGCAGTACGCAACTCGGAGCGGATTCTGCCCAGCGCTGGGCTGGCGGAATCCATAATCTCGCCTTGAGCGCTGACTGTCTGCGAGATCAAGGCGATAACTTCTCTGAACGAGCCAATCCGCGTTCGGAGGTAGCTCAGCCAGGGATACTCCTCAGCCATCAGTCTGGATAACGCCGAGCGAATGCGATCCGCGCATTCGAGAGTGCTCAATACGTCTAGCAGCTGCGAGGTATCGAGCATGCCTCCAAGCGATGTGCGCGTCACCGCCTGGCGAATGTCATGGGCTCCTCCGAGCGAAATATCGGCTCGCGAGTCGAGCAGCCGCCAGGCCTCAGATACTTCTGCCTGGAGGTCCGTGACTAAGTCCACGTCAGTCGCGGGCTGGAGCGCCAGCGCGCGCTCTCGACTCAACGAGAAGCTTGT
>JAQBPC010000198.1 GCA_028287725.1 Chloroflexota bacterium
TGAAGGGCTTCATCGACGAGATTCCGCGCGAATATGAAGACGCTGCGATGGTCGATGGTTACAGCAGGTTCCAGGCGTTCTACAAGGTAATCTTGCCGCAGTCGATCCCGGCGATGGCCGCGACGTCCGTGTTCCTGGTGATCACGGTGTGGAACGAGTTCGTCTTTGCCACACAGCTCACGCAGACGAACACGCGCACCGCACCGCCCGGCATCGCCGCCGCGCAAACACTGGGTGGTATCGACTGGGGTCTCATTGCGGCGGTCTCGACGGTGTTCGTTCTGCCGGTTGTGATCTTCACCTTCCTGGTCCGAAATTATCTGTTGCGCGGCGTCACGTTTGGCGCGGTCCGCCGGTAAGAAAGAAGCTCAAATGGCACAGATAGAAACGGGGACAGGTGTCGCACCAACGCCAGCCCGAAGGTCGTCATCGCGCGACCTTCTTCGGGTCTGGGGCGAACGCCTCGGCGTGCTACTCATTGTCCTGGGCATCGTCGGGCTCGTTCAGCCGTATGTGCAGGCCTACTACACCTACGGTTTTTCAATTCTCCTTGTTGGAACGATCATCTTCATCATCGCCCGCCATCTGTAAGGCACGGGTCCGGCGATCGAGCAGTAAGAGGTAGGTATAGAGCATGGCTGAGCTAGCCCTGGCGTCCGTGACCAAGACGTTCGGCGAGGTTGTGGCCGTCAACGACTTTTCCCTCACCGTGCATGACCACGAGTTTCTCGTGCTACTCGGCCCATCGGGCGCGGGCAAGACGACCACACTGCGGACGGTGGCCGGCCTCGAAAAACCGGACTCGGGCAAGGTGTCCATCGACCACAAAGAGGTGAATGCCCTTACGCCCGCCGAACGGAATGTAGCGTTCGTGTTCCAGTTTTACGCCCTCTACCCGTTCATGACCGCGTACGACAATATGGCGTTCCCGCTCAAAGCCAATCCCATGCCCAAGGCTGAGATAGACAAACGCGTCCGTGATGCGGCCCGCATCCTGCAAATCGAGCACTTGCTCAAGCGGAAGCCCGGGCAGCTGTCCGGCGGCGAGCAGCAGCGTGTCGCCCTTGGTCGGGCCATGGTCCGGCGGCCCCAGGCATATCTGATGGATGAGCCGCTCACCAACCTGGATGCGAAGCTGCGAACGTCCATGCGCGCAGAGCTCAAACATCTGCAGCGCGATCTTGGCGTTACTACCCTTTACGTCACGCACGACCAGATTGAGGCGATGACGATGGGCGACAGGATTGCAGTGCTCAAGAAGGGCAGGCTTCAGCAAATCGGCACGCCACGGGAAATCTATGAGTCGCCGCTAAACATCTCCGTGGCATCGTTCGTTGGCCACCCGATGATGGCGCTTCTGCGGTGCAGGATTGCCGGCGACGCCCTGCAAATCGAGGGCAGCAATGTAAGCCTCTCCGCCACAGGGAGCTTACTTGGCGCCGTCAAGCGTGCGACCAAACAACAAGTTGTGCTGGGACTCCGCTCGGAAGACGTGACTGTCCATGTGTCGGCGACACCGGACGCGGTGCCTGCGGAAGTGTACGCCGTGGAGCCACTGGGTGATCGCTGCATCTACGACCTCCAAGTTGGCGGCACCCTGGTCCGCGCCCGCACCGATCCGGAGTTCATGCTCAACCAGGGAGATCGAGTGTGGATCAGCTTTGACTCCGAGCGCGCACATCTGTTTGACGCTCAGACCGAGGAGAGGATTGCGTAGCGCAAATGGCTCAGGTAACGGTCAACAAGCTCATCAAACGCTACGGCAACGTCGTCGCCGTGAATGAGATCAGCCTGCAGGTGAGGGACCATGAGTTCATGGTGTTCCTCGGCCCGTCTGGCTGCGGGAAGACGACGACCCTACGAACGATTGCCGGGCTAGAGACAAGCCAGTCGGGTGATATCTTCATTGGTGAACGGCGTGTCAACGACCTCGCGCCTGGTGAACGCGATATCGCGTTCGTCTTCCAATTCTATGCGCTCTACCCGCACCTCTCGGTCTTCGACAACATAGCATTCCCATTGCGGGCGCAGCGCACCCCCCACGCGGAGGTGGTTCGTCGCGTGCATGCCGCGGCCGCCACGCTACAGATGGAGCCCTTGCTGAATCGGCGTATTCGTCAGCTGAGCTCCGGCGAGCAGCAACGCGTTGCTCTGGGGCGGGCCATGGTGCGGCAGCCGCAGGTCTTTTTAATGGACGAACCGCTCACGAACCTCGACGCGCAGCTTCGCGCCGAAACGCGGGCAGAGCTGAAGCACATTCAGCACGAGCGCGGCGCCACGACCATTTACGTTACTCATGACCAGGTCGAGGCGATGGCCATGGGTGACAGAATTACCGTTATGCATCAAGGGCGCATCCAGCAGCAGGGTCCGCCGATGGAGGTATACAACAGGCCCGCAAACCTTTTCGTAGCCGGGTTCCTTGGCAGCCCCCCGATGGACATCATGCCGGCCCAGTTTAGCCAGAACGGTACGGCCGCGCTGACCATTGGCCCAATCCGGGTGCCGATTTCGGATGCGCTGCGACATGCTATCGTGGCAAACGGTCATACCACTGACCTCGCGGTTGGCATGCGCGCAGAGCATGTCGCGGTAGTGCCGGAAGGCACGGAGGGTGCCCAGCCGGTGACCGTGTTTGCCGTCGAGCACTTGGGCGATGAGAACGTCGTGATAGTAACGCTTGGCAATCTACGCTTTCGGGCCAAAACCGGGCCTCAAGCTACCATTCAAGAAGGTGATACGCTACACGTGAAGCTGCCGTCACAGCGTCTCCACGTATTCGACACCACGACAGGTGATGCCATCCGCTCACCCATGTAGATAACCTGGAGCGCAAGTGGCGTGTTGTTGGGTTTGAGCATTATGAAAGGAACCAGCAATGCCACGACCGGTCACGCTCTTCACCGGCCAGTTTGCCGACCTCCCAATTGCCGAGCTGGCAAAGAAGGCAAAGGCCTGGGGCTATGATGGGCTCGAGCTTGCCTGCTGGGGCGACCACTTTGAGGTGTCCAAAGCCCTTGAGAGTGATGCCTATATCAATGAGCGGAAGCAAATTCTCGAGCAGAACGGCCTGAGATGCCACGCAATTGGCGCGCATCTGGTGGGCCAAGCTGTTGCGGATAAGCTGATCGACGAACGACACCAGGGTGTGTTGCCGCCGCATGTCTGGGGTGACGGCGATCCGGAAGGCGTACGTCAACGCGCCGCTGAGGAGATCAAGAACGCCGCGCGGGCGGCTGCGCGCTTTGGCGTGAAACAGGTGAACGGCTTCACCGGCAGCCCGATCTGGCATCTGCTCTATTCGTTCCCCCCAAACAACTGGGGCACTATCGACGCCGGTTATCGAGAATTCGCAGACCGTTGGAACCCGATCATCGACGTGTTCGATGAGGTTGGCGTGCGCTTTGGCCTCGAGGTGCACCCGACGGAGATCGCCTACGACATCGTCACCACGGAGAAGACGCTCGATGCGATTGGCCATCGGCCCGGCTTTGGCTTGAACTTCGACCCCAGCCATCTCTACCATCAGTTCGTCGATTCGGTCTTGTTCGTCGAGACCTTCGCCGATCGCATTTATCACGTCCATGTCAAGAATTCGGTGCGTAACCTCAACGGACGCACCAGCATTTTAGGCTCGCACCTGGACTTCGGCGACCCACGCCGTGGCTGGGACTTCCGTACCCCAGGCCGTGGCGGCGTCGACTTCGAGGAGATCATCCGGGCCCTCAATCGTGTTGGCTACCAGGGTCCGCTCTCGGTCGAGTGGGAAGACAGCGGCATGGACCGGGAATATGGGGCGCCTGAAGCAGCGGCATTTGTACGCCGGCTCGACTTCGCGCCTTCCAATGTTGCGTTCGACGCTGCATTCAAGCAGAGCTGAGGAGAATCGGACATGGCGGAGAAGGTTGGATTCGTCACGCAAGGTGACGCCAAGGCGACCGGCGACATTCCGGAGGTTGGAATCGGCATGCTGGGCTATGCCTTTATGGGGAAGGCGCACAGTCACGCATTGAAGACGATACCTCACATTTACTGGCCGCCCCCGGCGATACCTAAGCTGGTGCGGATCGCGGGCCGGTCAGAAGAGAAGGTGGCGCAGGCTGCCCGCAGGTACGGGTACGAATCGTACAGCACCGATTGGCACGATCTGATCGACGATCCACGCGTGCAAATATTCGACAACGGTGGGCCGAATGACCAGCACGCGGAACCGTGCATCGCGGCCGCCCAGGCAGGAAAGCACATTATCTGCGAGAAGCCCTTGGGCCGGACGGCTGAAGAAGCGAAACGGATGCTCGATGCGGTCGAGAAGGCCGGCGTGAAGCATGCCACGGCCTTCAACTACCGGTTCGTACCGGCGATCAAGCTGGCGTACGATCTGATCCAGGAGGGACGGCTGGGGCGAATCTATCACTTCCGGGCCAGATACTTGCAGGAATGGATCATGGACCCCAACTTCCCGATGGTGTGGCGGCTTGACGCGGCGACGGCGGGGAGCGGGGCCCTGGGGGACCTGGGCTCGCACATCATCGACCTGGGACGATTCCTGATAGGGGAGCCGGTCTCGGTGAGCGCCTTGATGAAAACGTTCATCCCCGAGCGGAAGACCGAGGACGGCCGGATAGCCCATGTGGCGGTTGATGACGCGTTCGAGGCGATCGTGGAATACGCGAACGGCGCGGTGGGGACGCTGGAGGCCTCGCGCTTCGCCCTGGGACGGAAGAACTCTAACCGCTTCGAAATCAATGGGGAGAAGGGGAGTATCGCCTTCGACATGGAGCGGTTGAACGAGTTGCAGGTGTATTTGCCCGAGGAGGGCAAGCCTGACACAGCCGGTTTCCGTGATGTGTTGGTGACCGAGGCGAGCCATCCCTACGTCGGAGTCTGGTGGCCCCAGGGCCATATCATTGGCTGGGAGCACACCTTTGTGCACGAGCTACACCACTTCGTGTCCGCGGTCGTGAATGATACGCCCGTGGGACCTGAGTGCGGCACCTTTGTGGATGGGTACAGGAACGCGGTAATCTGTGACGCCATCGCGGAAGCTGCTCGCACCGGCCAGCGGGTGAACATAGCCTATTAGTGAAGTGAGCCCCGCCGGCGACGGCAGTGGACCGGATGCTTGACCGGGGCCGGGAGCGTGGAGCGATGGCCAGATTCTCCCGGCCCTTCTCATCGCCGGGTTGGCTGAATCAACGTGAAACTGAATGACAACCTGGAACACCTCATGAACCTGGCCTGACATTTGGCAGACACTATGGATTGGCCTTATTTAGGAGGACCAGGCATGGGCCAATTGCAGCGCATTCAGCATATTGGACTCTGCGTCGCCGATATCGATCGTTCGCTAGCCTTCTACGTCGATCTGCTCGGCCTTCGGCTTGTCGAGCGTCACGAGCCGGGTGAGGGACCACTTGGCCCAATAGGTGCTGCGTTTCTCAGCTGTGGTCAGTTTCATCATGACCTGGTGT
Source organism: Chloroflexota bacterium (assembly GCA_028287725.1). Classification (GTDB taxonomy): domain Bacteria; phylum Chloroflexota; class UBA5177; order JANWHV01; family JANWHV01; genus JANWHV01. The sequence goes on from JAQBPC010000198.1 coordinate 5,472, forward strand.
TGTTCTACGGCCTGCAGGATACGGGAGAGCGCGGCTGGTTCGGCGCGGGCCGGCAGCCGTCACCACCCACGGCCCACATCGCATTCCAGGTTGAGAACAGAGCGGTCTTCGAAGGCGTGCTTGCGAGGCTCCGGGCGTGTGATGTGCCAATAGTTCATGGCCCAGTCAAGCACAGCTCGACTCATCCGGATGGCGACGGTACCTATGGAGAGAACCGCGCCTTCTATATCCAGGACCCAGACGGCCATGTGATCGAGATCATGTGCGAAATGGCAGTGATCAGCTCGCCGGTCATAGTCTGACAGGACGGGCCGTTACTCGTCGTCGAAGGTCAGCGAGTCCGTCAGCAGGTCGTAACCGGCCTCGGTGTTTGGGAAGATGCTGGTTGCGCGGTCAAGATACGCCGCCGGGTCTGTCAGGGCCGGACCAAAGTGCGTGAGCCACAGACGCCGGGCGCCTCCGTCGCGCGCCAGGGTGGCCGCTTCGGCGAACGTGAGATGCTGGGACTCCCACCGCTTCGGCAAATCCTCCGGCCCGGCGTACATCGCATCCGAGATCAACAAGTCCGTTCCATTTCCATCTGCCTGGACAAAGCGCGTGAGGGCCGGCGTGGGCCGGGTGTCCGTCACCAGCACCACCCGAACCCCGCGGCGCGGCGGCCCCATGACATCGCTTGGCACGACCGTGCGGTTACCGACCGCGACGCTCTCTCCATGCTGTAAGCGGCGCCACTCTGAGCGTGGCACGCCGAGTGCTTCCGCCCGCGCCGGGTCGAATCGTGGCGCGCGTGGCACGGTAAGGCCGTACGCGAGGCACGGTATATCGTGTTCAACTGATACGCAGTCGATCGTCAGCGCATCCGTATAATCCAGCCCGAATTGTTCGCCCCCTTCAAGGACGCCGTAATGTACCGGATACGGCAGCCGTGGCGCCACGACCAGCAGGCCGCTGAGGATCTCGACGAGCGGTTCCGGGCCGTAGATCGTTAGCGGGTCGTGCTCATCCTTCCCTGTAAATGCCAGCGTCAGCAGGAGACCCGGGATGCCAAGTATGTGATCCGCATGCATGTGCGTGAGTAGGATAGTGTTGAGATTTCGCAGACCCCAGGCTCGCTCGCGTATCCCGATCTGTGTTCCCTCACCGCAGTCGATCAATATGAGCGAGCCGCCGAACCGAACAAGCGCCGCGGAGAGCCGCCGGTTCGGCAGTGGTTGCGTGCCGCCGGATCCAAGCAGGCAAACATCCAGCATGGTTGGTGCTCGGCTATTTCACGAAAGGCGGCGCGTCAACCTGACCATGCGCTATGAGCCAGGCGAGCGACTCATATACTGCCTGAAGCGAGCTATAGCGGGGCTGGAAATTCAGCAGACGGCGGGCCTTGTTTATACTCGCATTGGGGCTATGCGCGATATGATCCCACGTCGCTTGGGCCTCCTCGGCGGGGAGGGTCGTCTTCCATTCGTCCCATGGTAGAAAACGAACGTTTGCTTGCTGCCCGAACCAGCTTGCCACGGTTTCGCTATAGCCACGAAGTGTGATGGCAGCAGGCGAGACCACGTGGAAGCTTTCGCCAAGGGCGGTACTCCTGGTGGCCATGGCAGCGGTAAACGACTGCGCCACATCGTCCGCATGAACGTGGTGAACGGTTTCCAGACCGAAGTTCGGGAGCGCAAGCTCCTCACCCCGAGCTAGCAGGCTGAACACCTTCGTATTGAAGTTCCCGGCCGGATTGACCGGCGCCCAGCCCGGCCCCACGATATGTCCCGGGTGGAGAATAGTTACCGGGAAACCGTTGCGCCGCGCTTCGTTCAGCAGCATGTCTTCGATCGCTGCCTTCTGCACGCCGTAATTGCCAAAGGGTCTGCGCGGTTGCTCTTCAGTCGCCGGCACCTGGACACTCGGTCCGTGGACCCAGATCGTGCCGCAGTGCAGGAAATGCTGAACGCGTCCCCGTAGCGCTTCGACGAGTATTGCAGCGCTGCGCGGCGTGAAGCAGATCATGTCGATCACGACATCGGGGGCCAGGTCCCGAATGCGCGGTCCGAAAGTTCCATCCGCTTCTTCGGCTTCGCGGTCCACAACCTCCCGGCGTACCGCCTGCCAGGCCGCATGCGGTTGATACGGATCGCGTTTGCCACGGCTGATGGCAATGACCTCGTGGCCTAGCGCGACAAGACGCGGTACAAGGTACGTTCCCACGTGGCCACTGGCGCCAATTACCACCACACGCATGCAGGTTTCTCCCCTTCGATTGCGACTCAACCGCCCGGCAACGTTGCCCGGCTGCGGGCGGTTCTCCTATTGTACTTGAATGATCAGCTAGGGTTGGACGTCGCGCTGGTCGCACGAAATGCATAGGCATCTTGTTGCCGCAGAGACAGCGACCCCACTTTACGAGCGGGTGTATGATGGACAAATAAGAAGCCCTCTCGGCTGCACATTTCCCCCGTAACGCACGGGCGCCGGCCTCAGTAGGACAGGAGGAGCTCTGGAATGTCTCTCGATCAACTCACGAACACACACCCCACTGGCAAGACCACCGGTACAGCCTCGCGGCCCAGCCAGGAACATGCGGGTCAGGCACTTACGTTCGATTTGACCGGTGAGTTGGTGCAGTTGCGCGAGGAAGAGACCTGGCGCCGGAGCGGCCGGAACAGCCGAACGCTACTGAAGGAGCCGAACCTCCGCGTGGTGCTGATCACCATGGCAGCGGGCGCGCAGATCTCCGAACACCACACTGAGGGTCGATTGTCGGTACAGGTGATCTCGGGCCATCTTCGGCTGCAAGTACCGCAGCAAGACATCGACCTTCCGGCGGGCCATCTCCTGGCGCTCGACCGCGCGGTTGACTACGAAATTCAAGCGATCGAAACGAGCGCATTCTTGCTGACCGTGGCATGGTCCGGCCACCAGTCGTAGCAAGAACGTTTACCGGCGCATTTCGCCGGGTCTGAGCCGCCGCGCACGCCTTGACGGTGTCCGTTGCCGCTCACGCCGAGTAGCGCGTCGGTAGCTGAGGCGCTACTCGGCCGAGTAGGGCTGCTCCAAGAAGTCCAGGATCATGGCATTGATCTCCGCGGGGCGTTCCATATTGAGCACGTGCGCCACGCGTGGTAGCACAATTTTGCGCGCTCCTGCGATTTCGCGATCGAGCAGGTCCGCCTGGTCGAGGATGTCGGGCACATCTCCCGCGCCTACGACGATCAGGGTCGGCACGCGGATCTCGCCAAGGCGCGTGCACGCCGGCGGTTGGAGCGAGTCTGCTTGACGGCCGCCGTCACGCGACCGTCTCAGAACATCGGTATACATCGATCGCACGCGCTCGCGAATGGCGGAGTCGACCTCCTCCGGGCCACGATTCGGCCCGTCGACCCAGAACCGCACCGACAGCTCGATGGCGCGCAGGAAGTCGCCCGCCTTAAACGCGTCGGCCATGGGGGCCGCGAGCGCGGCGGTCGCCTCGCCGGGGAGATAGCCGCCGACGCCAGAGGCCAGCAGCAGCAGCGTGCCGACCATTTCGGGATATGTCAGGGCAAAATCAATCGCGATCATGCCGCCAAGGGACATCCCCAGGATCGCCGTTCGGTCGATACTCAGATGTTGGAGGAGGGTGCGCAATGCACCGTGGTGCGTGTAGGCCTGCTTGGGCGTCCCCGACCGCCCGAACCCGTGCAAGTCGTAGCGTACGACCCGATAGCGCTGCGCGAGGGACATGAACTGGCCATCGTACATTCTGCTGTCTGCGATGCCCTCGTGGATGAGCACCAGTGCCGGTCCTTCACCCGCAACCTCGTAGAAGATAGGTGCTCCGTCAACCTCGACAAACCCGGTTTCCGATTGAATCGCGTTGTCCATCCTGTCCTACCCTCACTCACGGCCAATCGCTGTCCATGTCCGACAAATTGATCTTTGAATCGAGGTAGCTGAAGCCTTTATACGACACCGGCATCATGGCGACGCCATGTTTCGTGTCTAGTATGGCAGTGCAACCCAGATCCCGACCGCTCAAGCTAACGATGTAACCGCTCGTCTAACACGTGTCATCGATCCGTTCGTCGAACGCCACAGTATTTCCTGGATGTCAGCCACCCTCGGTGCAGGACTAGCCCAAACAGTCGTTGCCGGGTTCTAGAGCGCTTGGTACTGTGCGCTGGGTAAGATTTGTTACCGCAAGTAGGGAGTACACAATGGTTCGTCGTTGTCTTGCCGCTATTTTGTTGGTGCTGATGATTGCGCCGCTGAGCTCGTCATTTACGGCCGGGGCGCACGCGCAACCCACGTCAGTTCATGTTGCCGGTCATGTCCAACGCCCAGCAGCCTTCCTGGATAAGACTCGGGTTGTGCTGCATCTCGCGATTGCGTATGGTGTCTTCCACCATTGGGTGTGGAATCCTTTCCGCGCTCACCAATTGAGTGTGCACCATCCCATCAAGCTAATAAAGGCAGGCGCGGCCCTGTTGTTCGCCGTGCATGAAGTGAAGGTCGCAACCAATATTACCAGCCACTCAAGCGATCCTACGCTGAAAAAGTTGAATGGCGTGCTGACGGATATCTCGAACAAGTTCCAGAATGTCGGCACGCTTTTCCATGACAATCCACAGAAGCTAACTGACGGCCAGGTTGCCAGCTCAGTGAGCGATCTCAACAAATCAGTAGACAGCTCGAATCAGATTCTAAAAGTACCGGACGCGCCAGTTTCCCAGCTGCCCAGCTTCTAAAATAACTGCTGCCTCGCAGCGAAATGGTGCGGGCAGATCGCGGTGATTCACTCCGCCACTACTTTGAATGTTAATGCAGGTCTCAGGGAACCCCTGAGACCTGCATCTACTTTGTAGGTTGTACCTCATAGTGTCCAAGTCGGCGCCCGCGCGTCGGCCAAGCGAGCTGCTTTGCCGCGATTGAGTAGCGATCGCTCGCGGTATCCCGATTCAAGCGCTACATCGCACACGGCGTGCTGTACTGTATCGCTGTGGACGGGCCAATTACGATCCCAGCTGTATCACGCAACGGTGCCGCCAAAGATGGCGCGCCTCCGTGGCCGGTGCATGCACGCTGCGTCGTGCATATGGACTTGGATTGCTTTTACGCGTCCGTGGAAACGCTGCTCGAACCGTCCCTTCAAGGAAAGCCGTTGGCCGTCGTTATGGGTCTCGATGCGCAGGGCCACGGCGTCGTCACCACCGCTTCCTATGCCGCGCGCTCATTTGGTGTCCGTAGCGCCATCTCACTGGCGAACGCGCGTAAGCTGTGCCCTGAGTTGATCGCGCTGCCGGTCCGACACTCGATATACCGCGAGTTTTCGGCACGGGTCATGCGTATTCTCCATGAAGTATCGCCGCGTGTGCAGCAAGTTAGCATTGACGAGGCGTTTGTCGAGCTAAGCGATCCCATTGCAGGCTGGCATGTGCTCACGGCCGCGCGGAGCGCTATTCTCGAGGGTATCGGCCTTGCATGCTCGTTTGGTATTGCGCCAAATAAGTTGGTTGCCAAGATCGCCACGGGGCAGGGTAAGCCCGTCGGGTTCACGGTGGTGCTCCCTGGCTCGGAGAGTTCATTTCTGGCGCCATTGCCGGTGGATGAGCTATGGGGGGTTGGTCCCCGTACCGCTGCCAGGATGCGAGAAATCGGCATTGAGACGCTGGGCGATCTTGCCGCTCGCGATCCCATCGAGCTTGCGGAAACCTTTGGCCCTCGCCGAGCCATGGAGCTGCATCATGGCGCGCTCGGCGCGGACGACAGCCCGCTGGTTACAGATAGGCAATATAAGTCGATTAGCGCGGAGCAAACCCTTGGCCGAGGCGAGACCGACGCCCGCCGTCTATGGGCGTTAATCAGAGAAATGGCTTCTGATGTCGCGCATAGAATGGCTTCGGAGGGTCTCGTTGCGCGTACCATCGGCATCAAGCTGCGGTTGGACGATTGGAAGCTGCTGACGCGCGATCGCACCCTGCCCGATCAGACGGACGATCCGGCAAGAATTGCGACGGTGGCGGGCGACCTGATGCGCGCGCACTGGCAGCGCGGCACCCCACTGCGCCTTATCGGCCTGCGCGTGTCGAGCTTGGGCGCCAAGCCGGAAGGATCCCAGCTACCGCTATTTCCAGCCGTATCGACGGATCACACCGAGGCGAGCGCGCGTTAGCCAAAGACTGCTCCGCCTAATCTACCCATCCATTCGCCAGCCAGCCGCCATCCACCACGAATGTTTCGCCGTTCACCCAGTCCGCCTCGTCGCTCGCCAGGAAAATGGCGGGGCCGGCAATGTCCTCCGGCGTCCCCATACGCCGGACGGGCGTGCGCGCGGTGATGCGGTCGGCGGGAAAGAGCCCTTGCCGCACCAGATCGTCTTGCAGGGCCGTGCGGATATAGCCAGGCGCGATAGCATTGACGCGAAGGCCACGAGGTCCCCACTCGACCGCGAGCGACTGCGTGAGGGCCATGAGACCGCCCTTACTGGCGCCATATGCCGCGCGCATTGGAAGTCCGGCGAGGGAAGTGAGCGAGGCTATATTAATAATCCTACCGTTGCCTTGCTGGAGCATGATGCGGCCGGCCGCCTGGGCGCAGAGAAAAGGACCCGTAAGGTTGGTATTGATCACGCGCAGCCAGGCTTCCAGCGGAAGTTCCTCAGTCGGCTTTACAAAGGTGACGCCTGCGTTATTGACCAGCACGTCTACCCGGCCAAAGGCTGCGACCGCCTGCTCGAATAACGCTGCCACCGAGGCTTCGTCGCAGACATCCGCCGTCTGTACGAGCGTGTTGCGACCGGCTTCACTGGCGACTGCTTCGAGTTGATCCCGTGTGCGCCCTGCAAGCACAACCTGCGCGCCCTCACGGGCATAGGCAAGCGCGATCGCTCGTCCGATTCCTCGGCCCGCTCCAGTAACCACTGCCACCTTATCGGCCAATCGCCCGTTCATGAAGAAAGTCCTTTCCACACATTTACTGCCGCTGCTCGCATATTTGCCGTGCCGGCGGTACTTAGGTCGTCGGTGAAGGTCACGCCCGTACAGCATACCGGGTGCGATAGTCGTGCTGGGCGGCGCCCATCTGTTACGATCAGCCGGTAGGCATGCCTTGCCTTACGCGACCTGAGTAGAAAGAGAACCAAGCGTGCCGGAGCCTCGCTATCGTCTGATCGTTCTGGACCTTGACGGCACGCTGTTGAACGAGCATTCGAAGATTTCGCCGCGCACGCGTGAGGCACTTGAGCGCGCGCACGCGGCCGGAGTCGCCGTCGCGGTCGCCACCGGACGTAGCTACTCGCTTACCCGCTATTTTTGCGGAGATCTTCCACTTAGCGGCCCGCAGATCAGCTACAACGGGGCCATCATCGTAGATCCGCTTACCGAGCAGCCTATCTTTCTTCAGGCGGTACCGGCGGTAATGGTCGACCCGGTCATCACGTTCCTCCAAGAGCGGGACATATTTACCTGCTATTACACGGAAGACACGATCTATGTCCTGGATCACTCGCCGATGGAGGTTGCGTTGGTGCCGCCCGATTTGCCGCAACCCGTGCGCGTGCCGGATTTTGGCCGGCTATCGCACCTCCCGTGCATCAAGCTGGTTGCCGTCGGCGAACAAGCACGTATCACCGATTTACGCTCACCGGCCGAAATCGCCTTCGGCGATCACCTGTACGTGACCCGCACGAGTCCCGTGTTGCTCGAGTTTCTGCACCCCGCGGTGTCGAAAGGCGCGGCATTGCAACAGGTTATCGATTCGCTGGGGCTTTCAAGGGATCAGGTCATCGCGTTCGGCGATAGTCACAACGATATAGGTATGTTGCGCATCGCGGGCACCGGCGTTGCCATGGGTAACGCGGATGCCGAGATACGCGCCGTTGCCGACGTTATCGCGCCGCGTAATTCGGACGACGGGATAGCGCGGGTACTCGACGATCTCCTTTGGTCCTGACGCGACCGAAGTCTGCCGGCACCCGCGCCCAATTTATGCGCTGTAGGCAACTTCTCCCGCCACATACGTGGTTTGGACGCTGAAGTCTTTGGTCAGCAGTACCAGATCTGCTCGCGCCCCTGGGATGATCGAGCCGCGCTCCTGCCCCAAACCGAGCAGCTCGGCCGGTGTGCTCGTCATGGCGGGCAGTGCCTCCGCGAGGCTCAGACCCGTGTAGGTGACATATCGTGCCAGGGCCTGAATGGGCGTGATACCGCTGCCGGCCAGGCCGCCGTCCGCAAAGTGTACTGTAGCGCCGTCCCAATGCACGGTGGTTCCATTCCAGTTGTAGCTGCCATGTGGCTGTCCGGCCGAGGGGACCGAGTCCGTTACGATCGCGAGACCGCGATGGCCTCGGGCGCGCACTGCCAATCGCAATATGGATGGATGAACGTGGAATCCATCCGGAATAATGCTGGGCACGAGCTGAGGTAGGTCCAGCGCGGCATTTGGCAGAGTCACTTGCCGGTGGTGCAACGGCGACATGGCGTTAAAGAGATGCGTGGCCATTCCCGCGCCATTCCTCGCGGCGACGAGCGCGTCATCGTAGCTGGCCCCGCTGTGCCCAAGGGAGACGATACTGCCGCTGGCCCGGATTGTCGCGACGGCGTCGGCATTTCCCTCCACCTCAGGCGCTAGCGTTACGATGCGAATTGCGCCGGGGTTTGCGGTCGAGAGCTCGGCCCATTCCTCCAGGCTGAACGGGCGAATATGCTCAAGATGGTGCGCGCCGTGGTATTGCGGACTCAGCCACGGGCCTTCCAGGTGGGCTCCAAGAATCGTGGCTCCGGTTCTTTGGATATCGGCGGCAATGGCAATCGCCGCCAGTCCTTCCCGCAGAACATGGCGAGGCGCGGAAACGATCGTCGGCAGCACGCCCGTGCAGCCATATTCCGGCAGTACGTCCGCTATCGCCTGCACGATATCTTGGCCACACGAAAGCACATCGAAACCGCGAATACCGTTGCATTGCAGGTCCAGCAGGCCCGGAATGAGGAACAGCCCATCGGCGTCTACCAGAGTGGCATTAGTCGAATTTGTGAGCTCTCGATCCACGGAAACGATGCGCCCGTCTTCGATATACACCACTCCACGTTCTATTGGCCTGTCGGGCGTAAACACCGTTGCATTGCGGATCGCCAGCATGGTTCCAATCCCTTCATTCAACACATTCTCCTTAGATCTTACAGGCGGCTGCCTGGTAGTTGTTGTCGCGTGGTCAGCTCACGATGGATCGCGAGGCTTATACGGTGCGTCGCTACATGGTGTCATGGCATGGTCCTGCGTTATCCTAAACGAAAGTATGGCAACGTAGGTGCAGGGTAATGTGTCCTGGGGAGGATGAGACTTGGCAGACGACGTGGTAATCACGCCCATCAAGAACGGCCCGCTCTACGTGCAGGGCACGGTCAGGCTGCAACGACCGGATGGGGAGATTGTAGAGTCCGAAGGGGAGACCTGGCTGTGCCGTTGCGGCGGCTCTTCGGATAAGCCGTTCTGCGATGGCACGCATAAGACGAATGGCTTCAAGTCTGGCGAGCCCCGCAAGCCGCGAACCGAAAATCCGGCCTGAGGCTCGGGACACTCGCCCGCCGCGAGAATACGGAGTCCCGGTGGTTGCTATGTTCTACAGCATCCTCCGGGACTCCTTGCCAGGGACCTGTTTTCGCGGCAATTACGCCGCAATCTCTGACGTGCAAAAGGCGCAGCGCGTGGCAGCAGCCGGTACTTTGCTCAGGCAAAACGGGCATTCGCGGGTCGCGGGAGCGGCTTGGGGTGCCTCGGTCTTCCGAAGCGCCGTCAGATGATTCATTGGCTTCACCACGAAGAAGAATACTGCCGCGGCGATAATCAGGAAGCTGATCACCGCGTTGATGAAGTCGCCATACAGAAACGTGCCGCCACCAATCGTGAAGGTCAGATTCGAGAAGCTAACCTTCCCGGGGATTGTGATGATTGGGGTGATTATGTCCTTCACCAGGGCGTTTACGACCGCCCCAAACGCGACGCCTATCACGATACCGACCGCGAGGTCGACTACATTGCCGCGCAGAATGAAGGCCTTGAATTCGTTTGCCAGTGTTCCAGCTGAGGTCATTCTGATCTCCCTTCGGCTGTCGTAACTGTTCGAACGCGGATCTCGGCCATCTGCTCCCGCTCGCCTCCTTATTTCTCCCAGGCATTTTTTGCCTGACCCCTATTCTGCACTATTTTCCTATACTTGTATCTGGCGGCCACGGTCAGACATGGAATCGTTGTGACAGGCTGGTACGTCTGGCACCCGCCTGTACCGCTCCAGTATGCTAGCCTTTGCGTGCGGTCGTGACCCCGTAATATGTAGCTCCAATTGAGGTTTCGTTGGAAGGTTTGCTGAATTCCTCGGACGGCGATACCCGGAACGTCTTCGATGTCCTGGTGCGTGGCCGCTCATCCGTCGATCTCACGTTCCTCGGGCTGCCTCACATGCCTCGTTTGGGCGAGGAGTATGATGCCACGGCGTTCGCGATGAATCCCGGCGCTGCCTTCATTAACGTAAGCGCGCTCAGCAGGCTAGGGCTTCGCACGGGCTATGCGACGGATTTGGGAAACGACTTCTTCAGCCGTTACATCCTCGAACATATGCGCGCCGCCGGCATCGATGAGACATTTCTGCGCCTTCACGATATGGATCTTACGGCTATAAGTGCCGGACTTTCGTTCCCGGAAGATCGCACGTTCATCAGCTGGAGCGCCAACAGTGACTTCCAGAACAGAGGAGTCATGCTGGAGGATTTGCAGCAACACCGCGTTCGCTGCCTTTTCTCACATCGTCATTATTCGGACGAAATTCATTTGGAGGCGAGGCGCCAGGGCACCTTGATCTGCATCGACACCTCGTGGGACCGCGAATTTCTCGAGTCGGACCATGTAAAGTCAGCGATCGCCCAGGCGGATGCTTTTATGCCTAACCTTCCCGAAGCTTGCGTGATTACAGGCACGCACAGTGCAAATGACGCTATGGCAGTCTTACGAGATGCCGTTCCAATGGTAGCGATAAAGCTTGGCCCCGATGGGGCAATCGGCTCTGTGCACGGCCGACACTATCATGTGCCGGCATTCCCCGTAGACGCAGTCGACACTACCGGGGCGGGCGACAATTTCGACGCGGGACTCATCTATGGATTGCTGCACGACTTACCGTTCGAGCAGTGCCTTCGCTGCGCAGTTGCCGCGGGAAGCCTTTCGACTCGCTATGCCGGCGGCGTGCAGGGGAGCCCGACCGAGGATGAGCTGCTGGCCGCGGTCGAGCAGCTGGAGTACATTTCGAAGCATGCGTAGAGCCGTCGGATATGCCAACTTTTAGGCCCGATTCGCATCTCGGCAAAGCACGAACTTTGGCTTTTCCCGCACATTTGTTCCATTACTGACAGTAGCTGTCAGGGTACTTGAGCTACGATGGTTTCACCATGAAGGCTGCTCGATTACTGGCGATAACCCTGCTGCTCCAGTCGCGGGGCAAGCTTACGGCAACCGAGCTCGGCCGTGTTCTGGAGGTCTCCGAACGGACGATCTACCGGGACGTTGCCTCGCTCGAGGGTGCGCGTGTGCCGATCGTTGCCGAATCGGGACCGGAGGGCGGGTATTCGCTGGCGCCTGGCTATCGCATGGACCCCACGCAGTTCTCTGGTGAAGAGGCTGCTTCGCTTGCCATAGGCGGCGCCATCCTGCAGGGCCTTCACGAGTCGGATCTCGCGGCGGCATTGCAGCAGGCATTGGCCAAGATCGAGGCAGCGTTGCCGCCAGAGTTCCGCGATGGTGTTCGGGCTGGGCGTGAGCGGTTCTTGTTCGATGCGGCGCAATGGTATGCGAACGCTGGTCAACCGGAGACACACTTTCCGGTTCTCCGAGCCGCAGTCCTTCATGGTAGGCGCGTGCGGCTGTGCTATCAGGGCCGCAACGCCACGCAAGACGAGTGGCGGGAAGTCGACCCGCTCGGTCTCGTGAATAAGGCGGGCATATGGTACCTAGTGGGATTTTGCCTGAGCCGGAGGGCTCTGCGTACCTTTCGGTTGGCACGTGTTGTGGCAGTGGAGGCACTCGGGATCCCCCGAGCGTCGTACACTGATTTTAATCTCGCCCTATACTGGCAGGAAAGTCGGGCGCGGATCGAGGCACACACTTCGTTTCCCGTGCTCGTGCACGCCGACGCGGCGCTGGCAATTGATATACGTGCACGCCCATTGACGATATTACGCTCCGTCCGTCTGCCGGATGGATCTCTCGAAGCCGAAATTGATTTTGAGTATCAGGATGCCGCGGTGAACTTTGCCCTGCAAAGCGGCGCCATGTTAGAGATTGTCGCACCGGAGTCAGTACGCCTTGCGGTCATTGCCGCGGCAGAGGCCGTGGCCGCGCGCCATCGTACGCCTCAATTGTTGAGGGCCATACTTGGCTGAAGGATTAAGGGTGCAGTGGTGCCTCGAATCGAGAAGACGATTTTCTGGCAAACAGTCCAGGAACCGGGGGCGGAAGTATGCACGCTAAGTGAGTCCGAGTCCGGATGGATCTTTTCCGGGACGGTGCTCACCATGCTCGCTGGGATTCCGACCGAAGTGCGTTACCAGATTGCCTGTGATACCAGATGGGTAACGCGTGAGGTTCACGTGGCAGAGCGACGTGGCGAAGCAAACATGGAGCTGCATCTCGAGAGCGATGGCGCGGGACGGTGGCATGCCGACGGAAACTATGTTCCGGCCCTCGATGGCTCGGTGGATGTCGACCTTGAGGTTACCCCGGCAACGAATTCACTGCCGATTGGCCGCATGCGGCTGAGCATAGGCGAGACGGCGGAGATACAGGCTGCCTGGGTGCGCTTTCCGGAGTTGACGGTAGAATCGGCGTTACAGCGCTACACACATCTCGATGAGCAGCGCTACGTCTACGAGTCGCAAGGCGGCCTCTACTCCGCAATATTGGACGTCGACGAGGTGGGGCTTGCTACACGCTACGGCGACATCTGGATCCGCAACGCCGCCACTACCGCGGCGCCCCTCGGCTAAACGGTCCATCCCCGCCGGGCCGTGCCGGCTTGCGCGTCGGCGGGCCGCCTTCGCCATGGCCACCCTGACGGCCTGCCGTAACAGGTTGACATAACTCAGCACCTTTGACCCACGGGGTTGACCGCGTCATTGCCATGCGCTAGTATCGTCGCGGGTAGCTGCGCCTGAGCGCGCAGTAAGGATGGCGGAATGGATGGTCTCGCGAGGCTGCCACGACGCGGGCCGCTCTCGTGGGCGCTTGTGCTGATCCTTTGTCCCTGCCTGTTGGCCGGTCCGCGACAGAGCGTGGCCGGTCCGAGTGTGAACGCGCCTGTAACAACCACGTACTCATTGTCCGCATCATGGCAGATGGTTGGCCACGATGCCGGGCAAAGCTATGCCGATGCCGTGGGTAGTATTGCTCCAACTTCGCTCCCGTTCTTGCACGTTCGTTGGCAGGCGACAGGCCAGACGCCACGCATCGAAGCCGCGGGCCTTGTGTATACCCTGAGCGCGGATGGTCACGTTTCGGCGCTGGACGCGGTGCGAGGAACGGTACGGCATCAATACCAGTCGAGCAATGTACAGGGTCTCGCATTGAGGGGGCCGCTCATTTATCTTAATCGCCGCTCGGAGATTCGTATCGTTGCGGCGGCGACGGCGGACTGGACGCACTCAGCCACGGACAGCGCCGGTACGCAAGCGGCGGCGTTTGATTCATTTGTTCTCAGTGGCGGCACGTTGTTCACCGGTGTCGGCCCTGATAGTGCCTCCACGCTGTCTCGCTATTATGCTTTTGATGCGAACACGGGCAAACAGCTATGGCAGCGGTCCGGGAGCTTCAGCTCGGTCCCGTGCGTGGCGGATGGCATAGTCTTCCTGGGTTTCGGTGGCATGGGTACGGGCGATTCGTATCTACTTGACTCGGCAACCGGCGCGGTGCGGAAGGTCTTGAAAAATCTCGGCACTGCTCAGTGGCACGCCGCCGGCGGCAGCATTTATGCAAGCATCTTGCGCGGCGGCGGTTCGAGTTTGCGAGCCTCAATTCGGGCATACGATCGTTTTGGCAACGTAAAGTGGACCGCACACGATATTCTGTTCGGCGCCGCGCTCCCCGGCACGCTTTTCGGAATCACGCCAGGTGCTGTTGATGCTCGAAGCGCGATTGACGGTCATCGGCTCTGGAAGAGCCTGATTCCAGGTCTGCAATCGGTTGGGCTCGGCTCGCTTGTAGTTACTGGGAACCTGGTGCTCGTGCAGGCGGTCGATGGACGCATCAGCATTCTGGACCGAGAAGACGGCCACCTACTCCGCGTGCTGAAGCCGCCGTTTTCGGGTAGCGCGGCGGGTGATCTGATTGTCGGCGGGGGCATCATATTCGAGAGTCTGAGCCAGCCGAAATCGGGCGCCAAAGCGGGCCAGTCCGTCCTCCTCGCGTTCGGCCCTTAGGTCCGGCGCGCACCGGACCGCGTTTCTTTCCGCGCGTTGCGCAGCCTCCCATGCATCGCGCAACACTTCGCCAAGCCATACGTCCCACCACCTACCTTCGCGGAACACGTGCCTGCGCAGGCGACCGCACTCTCTCGATAGCTCACTCGCAGAGCAGCTCGCTTGCTGGCCTCGTTCGCATCGATTATTTCAGTTAGTACCTTCAATAACCGGTCCAAGCACGATACACCGCCTCCTGAAAGGTACCTGTCGATCATAGTAAACTGGCACGATGTTACCCCATGCTGGGGTTGACACTAAGAGGTGCCAGGCGTACGATAATTACATCGCGAAGGTACTCGGAGGCTGACAGCCTCCCATTTCAATCGCGTAGAAAGGAGCCTTCCGAATGTACCCGCAGAGGAAGTTGCACCTTGTTTACGGAGTTTTTCAGATCGATTGAGATCAGCCCACCGGTCTGCTGGTGAGGCAGATAATGCCTCGCAACCGGTCGGGCGGCGGTCACAGAAGTACACTTTGGGTCGATAGTCGATCCAACGCCGGCACAAGGCCGAGGCCCTTTGGCCTCTTAGCTTGAAGAGCGGTGCCGGCAGCGAATTATTCGTATCGATGGTCGGCTCGGATCACACTCTGTGAGGTGTGGGGAAACGTAGTTACCTGCATCGTTGACAGAAATTGGGGGAGGGGTTGCTCTACTAGCGACCCCTCCTCTTTTGTGTTCCGCGATGCCTAAGAGTATCGCTTTGGTTCGCGGGCTAACGCGTTATCGTTCGCGATCCCAGGGATAGACCAGCCAATCGTCGGTGGTCTCCGCGTGGAAGTCCGGCCCTTCATCGGAAAACTTCGACCGGCCCGGCTTGTAATGGAGCACCGCTACCTTGTACTGACAGTTGACGACGTTGAGGCGCTCTCTCACGGCCATTATGGTGCGCCCGCTGTCCCACACGTCGTCTACCACAAGTATCCGCTTCCCAACCAGCAGAGTGTCTGATGGGAACTGCAGAAAGATTGGCTTGGCAAGCGTACGATCGATATCGGTGTAATACACGACCGCGGCGACGAGGATATTCCGTAGATCGATCTTTTCACTGATGAGGCATCCAGGCACCATGCCGCCGCGGGTGATTACTAACATGGCGTCGTATTGCTCGGTGAGATGATTCCGAATCAAATGGTCGACGAGACGTTGAATTTCCTCCCAGGAAAGATAGCGTTTGACGAGTGTGGTTTCCATGCTTTAGGGCAGTCCTCTGATGATTGGCGTCGCTACCGGCCCCGCATTAGCAGGTGGCACGACAGTTGGTTCCCCGGGGGGGCCGGAGCTGCGGCGAACCTGGTTGACCGCGGTTTGAAACTCGCGCAGACCCTTTAAGACCCGATCTCCGGCACGCTGTGCATTTGCGCTGCTGTTGTTTTGCAGCCCAGCTACGAGTGCCTTTGTGCCGTCGGCCATGTCGCGCAGAGCCGTTGTAAAAGTGAGTGAAATCTTCTTTGCTTGGGGCGGGGTTGGGCTAATCATCTGGAAACGCTGGAGCTCTCCGGCGAACTTGTCGCCGACCTTCGAGATCCCACGAACGTTATGGGCCTGGAGCGCCGTGTTGAACTCGTTGATCGAGCCAAACACATCCGTAACGATAGGTAATAACTTACCTTGCCAGACCAGCACTGACGTCGTCTGCGGAGTGGCTGAAGCACGAACCGTAATGGCTGGATGGGTTTGTGCTTGCACCCGATAGCCACCGAGGCCTACAATCCCGGTGAGTAGAGTAACGCTGGTAAGCAGGGCTATCGAACGGCGCATGAAATCCTCCACCGGGTAAGGCGGCCTGTAATGGTGGAGATCGTAACAGCCACCATGACCGGTGTCAAAGAAGGGCCGGCGGCCAAGAATGAATCTACGCTGTTTCGCATTATTCCCGCCCCATGTCACTCGAAGGCTTTGCTAGGAATGCTGTACTTATTCGACCTTGACGGTACGCTGATCAGCTCGTATATGGACAGCCCAGGCAGAGACTACGACCGGTGGCACGTGTTGCCGAAGCGCCGGGAGGTGCTGAACAATCTGATTCAGGACGGCAACGATATCGCGATCGTCACGAATCAGGGCGGCGTGGCCTTCGGCCATATTACACCGAAACGGGTCGACGCTAAGCTCAAGGCCGCTCTTGAACGGTTAGGCTTGACGCCGGCTCGTGCTAGCGGTGATGCCCATCCCCCTCAAGTGTATGTCGCCATGCACGACGTACGCGGTAAGCCTCCGTTCAACAACCCAGCCGAGGCAGCACGACGAAAGCCCTCGCCGGCAATGATCCTGGAAGCGATAGAGCATCGTCCTCTCGCGGCTGTTAGCGGAGTGCTCTATGTAGGGGACCGACCAGAAGATGAGGAAGCGGCAAAACGCGCTGGTGTTGACTTCACGTATGCCGATAAATTCTTCAACAGGACCGCGGACTAGGCAGGGCACGGCATTGCGATTCTCTCTTGACAATCGCACCGTGATGATCGGAGTCAAGGGTTAGCTTATACTGTACTTACAATTAGAGTGCATCGAACAGGAACAAGCTTAATGTGGCGCTTTCGACTGATTCGCTTCCGGCTCACGCTCACGTATACGCTCTTATTGGCGGGCGCATTTGCTCTGTTCAGCGCCGGCGTCGTGATCGGATTGAATCAGGTACTGTATGACAACTTCCGTCACCGCATTGAGCAGGCGGCGGATAAGGTCGTAAAGCAATACAAGATCCAGCCCAGCTACGTTTCCATGCCTTACTTTGGCGTGCACCTCAGAGTCACGTCGGAGACCGTGGGCGGCGACGCGAATGACACTACTAAGAACTACGTATTCCTTGATTCCAACGGGCTGCCGATTGCCGGCGACAACAAACACGGCGATCCGAAGGTGGCCACCGACCCTAAGGTAAAGCAGTCGATTACCCATGCTTTAACGCTCGGCTCTTCACAGAACCTGACCGTGAAGGGGAAGAACGGGGATACCAACGTACTTGTGTATCCAACAGGGGCCGGCGATGCCGTGCTTCTGTTCCAGGCATCGCTTCAAGACACCGAGGATACGGTTGCTCTGCTGCAGCGCATCATGATTATGGCGGCGGCGGTCGTTACGGTGCTGTCCGCTGCCGGCGCGTGGTTCCTCACAGGCCGTGTGCTCAGACCCCTTGATAAGATGGGCGAACGGGTGCGCCGGATTACGGCGCGCGATCTCAACGAGCGGCTGCATATCAATCAGCGCGACGAAATTGGCCGGCTCGCGTCGACATTCGACGACATGATCTCACGGCTGCAAGCCTCATTTGAGCGGCAGAAGCGCTTCGCGTCGGATGCGTCCCATGAGCTTCGAACGCCGCTGACCGTCATGCAGGCAGATATTAGTTTGGCGCTTCGGCGGCCTCGCACGGCGCCGGAATATCAGAGGACACTCGAGAGTGCCCAAGAGGAAGTGGCTCGTCTCTCTCGCATCGTGTCCGATCTCCTCACGCTTACTCGCCTCGATACCGATGTGGCGTTGATTGCGCACGAGCCTTTAGCCCTTGACGAGCTGGTCGATGGTGTCGTCGTGGGGCTACGGCCACTCGCGAAGGACAAGTCAATCAGCTTAACGTATAGCTTTGACGCACCAGTACATATTTTGGGCGACGTCACCAGGCTCAAGCAGCTGTTCATCAACCTGCTGGACAACGCAATCGCGTATACCCCGGAAGGCGGCAGCGTGTATGTGACGCTCACCTCGGACCCTGACAGCGTAACGATTACAGTTTCCGATACCGGTATCGGCATTGAGTCGCGGCATCTGCCACACATCTTTGAGCGTTTCTACCGAGCCGATGAGGCGCGGTCGCGCGGCCACGAGGGGACGGGCCTTGGTTTGGCTATCGCACGTACCGCTGTCCAGGCGCACAACGGCACGATCGATGTGTCGAGCGCCCCCGGTGAGGGCACGACATTTACGGTTGTCCTACCGCTTGGCTACCCGATTGCCGCCGAGCAGCCGGGAACTCCTAGGCTGGGCCGACTGGCGCTACCCGCGGCCGGTTAGTACACGGCACGCCGCTCGAGCCCGCCCGCGCCGATCAGACTACGAATGCGGCGGCGACCAACAACGCGGATAGCAGGAACACGACATAATCCGTAGTCGAGAAGCTCTGCTCGCGAAGGTGAGACCGGGGGCTTCCTACTCGGTAGCCGCGCGCTTCCATCGCGGTGGCAAGCTCGCCCGCACGTCGTAAGTTCGCGGTAATGATCGGGTTGTACAGGCTGAGTATGGCGCGGAAGCGCGTCTCGATCGGCCCGTGCCGGAGATCCGTGCCGCGCGCGAGCTGGGCGTCAATCACCGTCCGTACTTGCTCGCGAATCAGCGGCAGGAAGGTGAGGGCCAGCGTAATCAGCATGGCTAGCTCGTCGACCGGAACGCGGAAGGCCTTTAGCGGCCTGCACAGGCGTTGTAGCGCGGTGGCGATCGCCAACGGCGCTGTGCTGAAGGTGAGGATTTGGGCGCCGTAGATAAGGGCTCCTGATTGGAAGAAGATTCGGACGCCAAGCTGGATACCGTCATGCGAGAGGCTGAATGGGCCAACGCGTACTTCGGGCTTTCCCGGAATGAGCAGAGCATACACGAATGTGCTGATTGCCAGTAGCACGAGAACGATGGCCATGCTCCTGAACATCGCACGCTGGTCGACTCGCGCCACGACGCTCGAGAGAATGAGCGCAGCCACTATCACACCAAAGTAATAGAGATGCAGCGCGCCGAACGAGGCAACCATCACGCAGAACAGCGCAATTATCTTAGTCCGCCCGTCCAAACGATGAGCAATGGAATCACCGGCCTTGTAGGTGCCGAGGCCCAAGCCACTCAGCATTAGTGACTCCGTCCTTTCGTCGCGACTTTGCGGGAGTCCGGCGCCAGCACCGCGGCAGCGATCGTCTCAAGTACGGTTGCCGGTCGCATGTCTTCCAGTGGCTCAAGTGGCGCGCCACGCTGCCGAAGCGCGTCCAGCACGTCAGCCTCGACCGGCGCCAGCAGCCGTAGTCGGCTGAGCAGCGCCCGGTCCGCCACCGCGCCGGCCGGCGCTCCGTCGTATTCAACGTGCCCCGCATCCAGCAGTATCACATGGTCGGCAAGGCGCAGGGCAAGCGGCAAATCGGCCGTCAGGAGCACCACGCCGATGTGCCTGCCCGTTTCGGCTATCACCGCCTCAATCTTCGCTCTGCCCGCGGGATCCAGGCCTGCTACCGGCTCATCAAGCACCAGGTGCCGCGGTTGCATTGCCAGCAGGCCCGCCAAAGCGACGCGCCGCCTTTCGCCCCCACTCAAAGAGAATGGCGAACGCGCCGCAAAGCTGTCGATATCGAGCCCGACTTGCAGCATGGCGCGTTCCATTCTTGACACGCAGGTATCCAGGTCAATCCCCGCTTGTGACGGCCCAAAGCGGATATCTTCTCCCACGGTCATGCCGAAGAGTTGATTGTCCGGCTGCTGCATAAGCAAGCCTACGCGGCGCCTGGCCTCGGCGATGCTCGGCATGCTGTGGATATCGAGATTATCCAGCTCTACCGTGCCCTCCGATGGCCGATGGAGTCCATTCATGATCCGGCCAAGTGTGCTCTTGCCGCTGCCGGAGGGGCCCACCACGGCGAGACAGCCGCTGTCGCGCACAGTGATGCTGACTTTGGTGAGGACGATGTGCGCCTCGTCGATGGGATATCGCGCGGATACGCTAATCAGCTTTAGGGCCATAGCGCACGTGCCACTTCTTCCGGTGTCAGCGCGGATGGCGGCACCTGTAACCCACCGCTGCGCAAGGCAGCTGTTAGCTCCTGTAGAGGGGGCAGGGTGAGATTCCAGTGCGGCAACTGTTCCGCCTGAGTAAAGAGCGCCGTCGGCGTATCGTCGAAAACGACTTCACCCTGGGAGAGTACGATGACGCGATCGGCAATGTTCACCTCATCCATGCGATGCGTGATCACGATGACATTGAGGCTGAGGCGACGCGCAAGCGCTTGTACACGCGACATCAGCTCGAGCCGGGTCTGGTCGTCGAGCAGCGCGGTCGCCTCGTCGAGAATCAGATGGCGCGGGTTTGCCGCGAGCGCGCTGGCAATCCCGAGCCGCTGCTGTTCGCCGGCGGACAGCTCATGCGGGTTGGCCAGCCGAAGGTGCAACATGCCAACGAGCTCCAGGCACTCTGTAACGCGCTGTTGCATCGTCGCCGAGTCCATCATTAGATTCTCGAGGCCGAATGCGACCTCGTTCTCCACAACCGTGCTGACGATCTGATTTTGCGGGTTCTGGAAGACCATACCGACATGCTGGTGCATTGCCCAGCCCGCGGGCCGGGCAGTCGTGTCGACACCATCTACCACGACGGTGCCGGCCGATGGCCGCAGCATTCCGCCGAACAGACGCGCCAGTGTCGACTTCCCAGATCCGTTTGCACCGAGCACCGCCACGATCGAGCCATCCTCAATATCGATGTTGATATCGTGGACCGCTGGTCGTGGCGCTCCGCGGTATTTAAATTCCAGGTGGCGGGTAGAAATCAATGCGGTTGCCTCGAGAATCTAAACGAATACCCCGGTCGATGCGAGCGAGAATTTCTCTCGTGATATACAGGAAGAGCCACCCGTTGAGTACGCCGTTGAATATCACGATGAACAGCAGTCCCGCTATCCAGTGCTGCAGCAGCCAGTGATAGAAATTCCGCAGTCCCACCCAGTTGTGCGGAGCCAGCGGCCCGATGTGCAGTGATCCGAGACCGTGCCCAAAGGACGTCAGTCCCTGTCGAATCTCGTCGAGCAGCTTGGAGGCCGAGACGTGGAGATTGACGATACCCAAGAACAATGGGACACCCACGGTCAGGAACGCCACGTAGAGCCCGTAAATAATGCTCCCGAACAAGACCGCCACGGTGTAGTGCAGGCGTGCTCGGGCCGCTCCCGCGTATGCCGCCCCAAGCAGCCCATACACGAGGATTTGAATGCCGAAGAGGGGGCCGACGAGCGCCGAGAGCACGACATAACCCCCAATTGCCGCGATCACGGTCGTGCGGACACCCTGCCGCAGGCCGAGCAGCACAAATGGGGTCGGGCAGAAGAGGCGTACGAGGCCCTGGAAGAACGGGATAGGTACGAAGGTGCGAAGCAGGCAGAGGACGACGACAATATCCAGGAGAAGGGCGGCCTCAACCAATCCTAGGATAGGGCCGGAAGGGCTATGCGGGCTGGCGCCGTCGTCGGCAGCCGCCTGAGGGTCCAAGGGCTGTTCCAACACTCGGGCGCTTGTCCTCTTATGCTATGGGTTCTGAGCAATTATAACAGTGATGGTAGTTCAGGTCTTTTGCAGGATCCAACAAAGCACAAAGGCTCCCCGAAGGGAGCCTAAGTAAAAGCCCTGGCACTGGCCTATCTTCCCACGAGGTTGCCCTCGCAGTAGTGTCGGCGCTGCGGCGTTTCACGACCGTGTTCGGGACGGGAACGGGTGGGTCCACCGCGCACTATGGCACCAGGACATCCGCACAAGATAGAGAGAGTAGGCACGGTAGCGTGCTGCGTTCACGAAGTCTGCTACGGCACACGTCCCATGCGCATCGAAGGCTTACCAACCATAGAAGGAGGGCAAGCGGGTCGACGTCCGGCCCCGCCGGTAAGGGATGCGTGAAGTTCGAGACGAAGGAATTAAAGAGAGTGCAAGATACAGTCCATACGGAAGGTAATAAGTCCGCAAGCCGCTCGGCCGTTGGAGCACGGGTCAGCTGCACGTGTTACCACGCGTCCACCTCCCGCCTCTTGTCCCAGTGGTCTGCTGGGGGCCTTACCAGATCAAGTCTGAGGGATGGGCCATC
>JAQBPC010000217.1 GCA_028287725.1 Chloroflexota bacterium
GTGCTCATTAGCCGAGAAGTTCCTCCGCGCTGCGTGGGCCGATGGCGGCCAAGGTGAACTGTGAAGAGATTTGTAGCCGTTGTGCTACCTGCTGAATTTGACCAGTAGTTACTGCTTCAATCAATGCCCGAATCTCGTCGAGCGTTCGAACGCGGTTCTCGTACCAGAGCGACGCGCCGATCGCGCTGCGACGTACCCTCGTATTCTCGCCGGCCATAATGATCCTGCTCTTAAACACGGTCTTGGCCCGTACCAATTCATCCTCGAGAACGCCCTCAGCCTCGAGCTTTCGGAGCTCATTAAGGATCACCGCAACTGTTTCATGCGACTTGGGCGGCACCGTGCCGGCATAAATGCGAATCATCCCGGCATCGCGCAAGGATAACGGATACGCGCCAATGCCGTACGCAAGCCCACGCTTCTCACGCACCTCAGTGAACAGCCTGGAGCTCATGCTTCCTCCAAGTATCGTTCCCATGAGGGCTACAGCATAATAATCCGGGTGACCAACAGGTACTCCCTGCGTGCCCAGACCAATATGCTGCTGGTTACTTTCGCGCTGTATGACGCTCACGCGCGGTGCATAGCTAGGGGGCGCCGGTAACCGCTCCACGGTTCCTGGTTTCCAGTCGCCGCACGTGGCTTCGACTGCCCGCACAAAATCGTCGAAGTTCATTTTGCCGGCGGCCGAGACGATCGTATTATTCGGTAGATGCGTTGCCTGCCAAAAGTTCCGGAGGATACCAGGGCTCAATGCGCGTACCGTCTCTTCAGTGCCGAGTCCACTCTGGCCATAGGGATGGCCATAAAAGAACTCGCGCTGCAGCACCTCGAGCACCTTTTGCATCGGCTCGTCTTCCAGAGCAGCGAGCTCCTGGAGCTGGCGATCGCGCACCTTCTCCGCCTCGGCCGGGTCGAATCGCGGTTCGCGTACGACCTCGGACATTAAGTTGACGATGCTATCGAGATGCCGGCCGAGCGCTTGCGCCGTGTACCAGAAGAGCTCGGTGCCGGCCGAGGCATCGTGCCGGGCTCCAAGATCTTCAAACGCCTCGGTCAGCTCGCGCACATCTCGCCGAGCCGTTCCCTGATAAGCTAGTCCGTCGATAAAGTGGCTTACCCCGGCTTCGCTCGATGATTCGTCGCGAGACCCGGTTGCCACGCAAAAGCCTATTGCCAGGGATTCGACGCCCTGCATCGGTTGCGCCACAATCCGCAATCCGTTTGCCAATGTATGAGTCGGGAATGGGCTCCCTGCTTGTTCGGCCACGGTCATGTCGGCTCCTTCGCGGCTTCACACGGTCCGTAACCGCCAGATCGATCGCAAGACGCGCGGCGCGGCCTGTGACGAATCTCGGGTATCGCGCCCTTTTCGTAAGGGCGGCGGGCGCAACGTGTGTCAAAATCTGATTTGCTTGCTCTTCAGTCTACCTAGCGCTTGGATGTATCGACAACGCGGGGAAGGTGTCCACCCTTGAAAGACGCGGAAAAGACATAAGGTAGCTTCAAAAATTTCGTTCTCGACACGTATGTATAGACAATAGTAGGCGGTGTGTTAGACTGCGTACCAACGGCTCCAGAAGGGATTGGTTGGCAATATGGACGAGCTTCGGGCGCGATTGAGCAGCGACTTGAAGGATGCAATGCGGGCTCATGATGAAGTTCGTCGTGAGACAATTCGCTACCTTAACGCCGCGCTGAAAAACGCCGAAATTGCGGCGATGCACCCATTAACCGACGACGAGGCAGAGGCCGTTCTCGTGGCGCAGATCAAGCAGCGCCGCGACTCAATAGAACAGTTTCGCGTCGCCTCGCGTCAGGACCTCGTGGATAAGGAAGCTGCTGAGCTCGAGGTGCTCTCGGCGTACCTACCCGCGGCGCCTACCGACGATGAAGTAGCTGCCGCCATTAACGCTGCAATATCATCGACCGGAGCGGTTGGCCCTAAAGACATGGGGAAAGTCGTACGTGTAGTACTCGAACAGTACCCCGGACGTGTCGATGGCAAGGTCGTCGCCACACAAGTGCGCGACGCTCTAAGCAATCGCTGACGGTGTGATGAAACGGCTGGGCCCCATACATGGCGCGGCCCTACGCGTTGCGATGTCCGTACCGCGTGGCGTGCCCAGGCGCCGTACCGCTTACCCGCGCATGCCATCTACCGTGCATGTGGTGCGCGGCTGCTTTGTGGCGCTGCTGTTGTCGGTGTGCTTGACGTTTGCACTGTTTCTCCCAGGCGTGGTGGCGCGGCCGGCAATACATGCCGGCGATGTCGCACAGAGCACCATCCTGGCGCCGAGCGACTTCTCCTTCGTCGACACGGTTGCAACTGTTGCGCGACGTGCCCAGGCCGCGGCAGGCGTGCAAACGCAATACAGAACGAGCACCGAGGCGCAGGTTCAGTCTGAATCTGTTCTGACTGCCATCCTGAGCGCCATTCCAGAACTGCAGAAGCAGGTGCTCAATAAAGGTCGGCATGGTGATCAAGCCACCACGCTCATTCGACTTTCACAAGGGGCAGTTAGCCAGAAATTAGCCCAGCAATTGCTTGGACTGTCGGCTCAACAGCTTGCGCGTGTGCAAAATCTTGCGCTGAACGCCCTCCAATTGACCTCGCGCCAGCCGCTTCCGCCGTCGCAGGTGCCAATCTTGCCGGGTGTGTCGCCGTTTCCAGTCACCGTGCCGCCCGGCTTGGAGCGAGATCTTGCCGGCCAGCTCTATGCCGCCTTTTTAAAGCCGAATCGTATCGCCGATTCGACACAGACGCTCAAGGCACAACAGGCGGCGGTCGCGGCCGTGGCTCCGGTTGAGGTCACATACCGGCATAACCAGGTGATAGTTCGCTTGGGAGACGTAGTCACCGCTGGTGAGCTGACTGCTCTTCAGGCGGCGGGACTTGCCAACTCCGGCACGTCGTGGCAGGAACTGGCCGCCTGCTTCCTGATTAGCATAGTCGCCGCCGGATTACTCCATGGCTACCTTATAAGCATTCAAAGCCCGATCCTGGTGCGACCGCGCCGCCTAATTCTCCTGAATACGTTACTCTTGAGTACCGTCACAGCGGCCGTCTTCACGCTCCAGGGGCATGGCCTGTTGCCATTCATTTTCCCGAGCGCCACGTTGAGCATGTTGCTCGCCGTGCTCTTGAACGCCGAGGTAAGTGTGGTGGCGACCGCCGCCTGGGCAGTGCTTGCCGGGTGGCTCGTTGGCGGCTCGTTTGAGATCGCCACCTATTACCTGGTAACCGGCGTAACTAGCGCTTTGCTGGTACGTTCAGTCCGGAGGTCGAGCGACTTCTTCGTAGCCGGCTTCTCGGCCGCCGGTGCCGGTTTCGTCACAATACTCGCTTTCAAACTGCTGCATCAAGGCTACGACTGGCTCGGCTTAAGCACCTACACAGTAGGTGTGCTTGTCAGCGGCGGCTTAGCCGCGGCGCTGACCATTGGCGGCCTGTCCGGCTTGGGGAGATTGTTCGGCGTCACAACCGGCC
>JAQBPC010000234.1 GCA_028287725.1 Chloroflexota bacterium
ACCGAGAATGCGTGGACCAGTAGCTCCGAGCGCGCGCGCCGCCTCCACGAACTCCCGTTCTTTCAGAGACAGTACCATGCCATGAATTACGCGCGCGGTCGTAGTCCAATAGAGGATGGCGATAACGATTATTATGTTGGTTAGGCTTGGACTGGTTATAGCGATCAGCGCTATGGCAAACAAAAGTACTGGGAACGCCATCATGATGTCGGTAAAGCGCATCAAGATGTTGTCGACCCAACCGCCCGCATAGGCGGATATTGCGCCGACCGCAACACCGATCACCATGGCAATGCCATTCGCCACAACTCCAATAGTCAGGGACACGCGTGCGCCGTAGATCAGACGGCTCAGCAAGTCTCGGCCCAGGTCGTCCGTGCCAAACAGGAACTTATGGCTGGGAGAAAGCGGGGCGCCGACATCCGTCAGGCCATCGGTAAACTGCGTGTTGGGATCATGCGGAGCCAACGCAGGTGCAAACACCGCGAGGACGACGAACCCGAGCACGATAAGCGCGCCGAACAACGCCAGCTTGTCGCGCCGCAAGCTGTCCCACATGCGGCGCCAGAGACCGCTCTCAAACTCCACGACTGGAGCCGAAGCGTCCCCCGGGCCGGCAAGGGTAGTCACAATCTGGTGGTCCATCTCATTGCCTCCATACGCTGCGAGAAAGGTACGGGATAATGCCAAAAGGTTGAATCGTGCGTGATGTGATCGGTCAGGCGCGTGCGATTGATTCACCTGCAAAGTGGCACGCGACCCAATGCCCAGGCTTGACCTCGCGCCAGGCCGGTATCTCCTGTTTGCACTGATCGCGGGCGATTGGGCAACGAGTGTGAAACACGCAACCCGATGGAGGATTCACCGGTGATGGGACGTCGCCGCTCAGAATAATCCTTTGACGGGAATCTTCCAGGTCAGGATCAGGCACAGGGACAGCCGATATCAATGACTGGGTATAGGGGTGAAGCGGCTCGGCGTACAGCGCCTGGTTCGCGCTCAACTCCATAAACTTGCCGAGATACATGACGGCCACACGATCGCAGATATGACGCACGACGGCCAGATCGTGTGCAATGAAGAGGTACGTGAGCTTGAGCTCTCGCTGTAAGTCCTCGAGCAGATTGATAATCTGAGCACGAATCGAAACATCGAGCGCGGAAATAGGCTCATCACAAACGATGAAGTCGGGGTTCACGGCCAGTGCGCGGGCAATGCCTATGCGCTGTCGCTGACCGCCGGAAAACTCGTGCGGGTACCGGCTGGCAAATGAAGGATCCAATCCGACGATGTGCAGCAGCTCACCAACGCGCGCGGCCCTGGCACGGCCACTCGCCAGATTGTGTATAGCCAGTGCGTCGCCGATAATTGCGCCGACACGCATCCTGCTGCTCAGCGAGGCATACGCATCTTGGAAGATTATCTGCAGCTTCTGTCGAAGTCGGCGCATCTCGCCATCGGAAAGTTGAGTCAGATCTCGGCCATTGTAGATGACCTCGCCGCCCGTAGGGCGAACCAGTCGGATCACCGCGCGCCCGGTTGTACTTTTCCCGCAGCCGGATTCGCCGACCAAGCCTAACGTTTCACCTCTATAGACGTCAAACGTGAGACCGTCGACCGCCTTCACGCTTCCGCGCGGCCCGAAGAGACCCTTGCGACTCGTTGGAAAGTAGGTGCGTAGATCGCGCACAGAAAGTAAAGCCTCAGGGGCAGATGTCACAGTAGCGTTCGCTCCATACTAGGCGGCGTCTTCACGAGTCACGTTGTTATGACAAGCGATGGCATGGCGGTCACCGACTGAGCGAAGTGTTGGCCGATCAACCCGGCAGATTTCCGTTACATATGGGCAGCGCGCTTGGAAAGGGCAGCCCTTGGGGAGTCGAGCAAGATCGGGAGGCAGTCCTTCGATCTGGGGAAGACGGTTCGACCGCACACGATCGAGTCTCGGCACCGACCGGAGCAATCCGATTGTGTATGGATGTCGCGGATTGTAGAAAATGTCCCGGCGCGATGCTTCCTCCACAATGGTACCCGCGTACATCACGATGATTCGGTCACACATTCCGGCCACGACGCCGAGGTCGTGGGTGATAAGCAGCACCGCGGTATTTTGCTCCCGCATCGTGGTCCGCATAAGTTCAAGGATTTGTGCCTGAATCGTCACGTCGAGCGCGGTAGTCGGCTCGTCTGCGAGCACCAATTTTGGATGGCAGGATAAGGCAATGGCTATCACAACCCGCTGGCGCATGCCGCCGCTTAGCTGATGGGGATAATCATGGATTCGTCGCTCGGCGGCGGGAATTCCGACCAAACGAAGCATATTTATTGAATGCTCCAATGCCGCGGATTTGCTAAGACCGAGATGCAGCTGTACAGCCTCGGTCATTTGCCGGCGAATTCGGAGCATTGGGTTGAGCGACGTCATTGGATCTTGAAAGACCATGCTCAGCTCGCCGCCACGTATCGAACGCATCTCGCGAGCGCTGAGCTTCAGGAGATCCCTCCCGCCGAATTCCACCGAGCCGCCGGCAATTTGACCTGGAGGATCCGGAATGAGTCGCATGAGTGACAGGGCAGTCGCACTCTTGCCACAACCTGACTCGCCGACCATGCCGACGATTTCTCCAGCGTCAAGGTAAAAGCTTACGCGGTCCACGGCCGTTACAAGGCCCCGCGCCGATCGGAAGACTGTACGCAGACCGGATACATCAAGCAGGTGGTTAGCCAGAGCAGTACCTCAAATGTGTAAATATGAGTGCGGCATCTCCGCCGTCGGAAACTGTGCTGAAGTATATACGATTCACCATGAGAGGTAGGTGAAGCGGCGCCTTACCCGCCCTCAGAAGCAAGTCCCATTCCGGCACCATGGCTAGTCTGATCAATGTCTAAATACGTAGTTGAGTTACACGAAGTGGCCACCAGTGCATCGGAGCGGTCCTGTATCTGATGCGTGTCATCAGCGCGCAATACGGCTAGAATATCCATCAACACTGCACTATGCGAAGTAGCTTTCCGAGGAGTGGTCCGTTGGCACAGATTCGCGTAGAAGCCAAGCGTGAGGTCGCCGCCGACCCTGCCCGCGTGTTCAAAAGTATCGCCGACTATGGCCCAGGCCGACTGAAATGGCTTCCGGAGAACTACAGTGAGCTCGTGGACGAGCGTGGCCGGAAAGGCTCGGATACGTTAGTTCGGTACCGCCTGAAGGTGGGGCCGCGAGAGCGTGAGTACCACATGCGAATCCTGGAGGCAGTGCCGGGATCTACGGTGGTGGAGACGGATACGGCGTCGAGCATGACGGTTACCTGGCACGTAGCGCCGCGCGATTCGGGCAGCGAAGTGAAGGTGATCAGCCAATGGAGCGGATCCGGTGGAATAGGCGGCTTTTTCGAGCGCCGCTTTGCCCCGAGCGGCTTGAAGAAGGTACTTGACCAAGCGCTTGCCGGACTGGCAAGTTCTGTTTCAGGCTAGGGCACGGTCTTTGACACACATAGCAGGGCACCAAAATAGCGGACCTCGTGTCACACCGGCGTTCGGCGAGCCATTGGTGGGTGGTGGCACTGGCGAGGGGCATTAATGCCCAGACGGACCGCGTTTGGCACGAAACGGATACATCATAGCTCGGGCGAACCGGGACGTTCTCGACGACGTTTTCTGCTAAGCCAAGCAGAGTCTATAAAGCTCGCGATCGCCTGTGTAGCGCTGGCATTCTCCTTCGTGCTCCACCAGACATCGCTCACTGTTCCGACATTTATCGTTACAGCGGCGTGCCTTGCAGTGCTGGCGACCCTCGTTGGAGATGGCACGGAGCAGCTCAGCTCCCGACTTGGACCGGGCGCCACCGGCGTGTTGCAATCTGCCCTTGGCAACTTGCCCGAGCTGTTTATCGGCATATTTGCATTACGCGCCGGCCTTGTGGGCGTGGTACAGGCGGCGCTCGTGGGTTCAATCCTGGGAAACAGCTTGCTTGTGCTCGGGCTAGCCTTTACGGTGGGCGGACTGCGGAACGGCACTCAGAAGTTTAACGTTGATGCACCGCGAGCTATTGCCACACTCACAATACTGGCCGTCTCGGCAATTGCCATTCCAACGTTAGCGGGCCAGTTTCATACACCGGCTGCCAGTCATGTAGAAGCATTGAGTGTCGCCTGCGCGGTCGTGTTACTGCTTGTCTTTGCGGCGGGCATCCCATCCTCGCTGCGAGGAGGGCCAACCAGTTTCGGCGGACGAGACGAGCTTGCCAGCGTGTGGCCAGTTTGGCTTGCTGTGCTCGTAATGATCTTTGCGAGTGTAGCCGCCGCCTTTGTATCCGATTGGTTTGTGACGGCCCTCATGCCTGCTACAGCTGCCCTGCACCTGTCGCAAACGTTTACCGGGCTAGTCATTGTCGCACTCGCGGGAAACGCAGTCGAAAACGTTGTTGGGGTGCAGCTGATGGCAAGAAACGAGCCAAATTACGGCATCAGCGTGATTCTCAACAGTAGCTTACAGGTTGCGCTCGGTCTGATTCCCGCATTGGTGCTGCTGAGCTATGTAATCGGTGCGCCAATACCATTGACGCTCGTTCTACCGCCACTCTTGGTGGCCGCGCTTCTGCTCGCAGCGATTCTTGGTCCGCTAATAGTCTACGACGGTGAGTCCACGTGGCTCGAGGGTATCTCGCTGATTGGACTCTACGTAATCATCGCGGCGGGCTTTTGGTGGGGCTAGCTGCCGAATTTCGCCTGCATAAACCTTGCGCTCAGAATCAAGGGGCCAGGAGTAGCCGGCCACAGCTCGGGCAGGATGGTACGCCCGTGTGCGCTCGGATCATCTGGACGGAGGCGGCAGGTACCGACCTATGGCAGTTCGAGCATTCGCCTGCAATCGCCTCGGCAAATGGTCGGCCACCGGTCTTCGGATAGAGCGCCCTGTAGCGATCCCGGATGTCAGGCGGTAATTTCTGAGCGGCGTCGCGACGGACCGCATCGATCGCGGCGAGCCGCCGTTCAGCATCAGCCACCTCGCGTTCGGCCGCGGCCTGCCTGTCCTCGGCGGCACGCTCCTCGGAGGCAAGGGCGGCCGTTAGTCCTGGTACTGCAGACTTGGCAGTATCTTCGTTGCTCGTCGCGAGTAGCCACGCTTCGTCGTTCTGTACCGCGGTGGCCTGAAGGTTCTCCAGCTCCGTTTGAGCGGCCTGAACCTCACGCTCCGACTGCAGTCTGCCGGAAGCAAGACGCGCCTCGGTTCGTTTCGTTCGAAGGTTGGTGTCTTCAATCTGGTCCTCGATCGCCCGACGCGCAGTTGATGCGTGAGCGACTGCTTGCTCGGCTTCACTTAGCCGAGTACGCGCCGCCCCCAGACGGACGTCGAGCGTCGCACGCTCTTTGGCATGCGAAAGCGCGGACCTAACGGCAACACGCTCACCGTCTTCATAGGCAAGCTGGCGTAACGCGTCCCACACCTCTGCCGACAGGCTTGCATCTGCCATTTAAACCAAGTTTCTACGCCGGCCCATGGCGAATATCGTGGCAGTGGTCGGAAAGCTGCTACTGCGCTCCACTACTCGGCCGGCTCGCGAGCAGGCTCTTTAACCCGACTTTGAATAACGGGCGCTGCCTTTTCCTTTTTCTTGGTGGAAGTCTTGGGTTTACGGACTTCTTTCTTACCCTTGTCTTTCGAGGCCACTTGGAGGTTCCTTTCACTCTTGCGACATGGAGTGAAGTGTACGGTTTTCCGCGATGGTGTGCGAACCCTCCAGTGTAAAATAGCCGACCCCTGCTGCAGCCGTTAACTCGGATAGACGGTACGCTATGTATTAACAATAATGGGACCACGACAGGAGAACGCCATAATGGCAAGGTCATCCGGCATCTGGCGATATGTTTTGGTAGCTACGATGCTGATTGCAGTGGCGAGTACTGTCGCCATCGCGGGTTATACGAATGCTGGCGCCGCGGCACAGGGCCCGGCCCGTTGCAAGGCCCTCAATGGACCAAAGGATCTGAAGGCAGCTGGCACGGCGACAATCGACACTGTCGAACAAGGCTACCAAT
>JAQBPC010000244.1 GCA_028287725.1 Chloroflexota bacterium
CACCATCGACGGCGTAATGGGCGTTCGCCGGCAGTAAACTGCCATCTTCTACCGTCGCCCGCGGGCGTGCTTGACCAGACCGATGTAATGGAGGAGAGGTTAGACGTTATGTTTCGCAGGCGGAACGCTTACCGCGCGGCTCCCGCCGTCACGGCCGCCGAAGCGCCCGCAGGGGGGCTCGTCGAGAGAACTGCCTCTTGTTGCGGTGCCGGTCTGCCAGGCGCAAGGTCACGCTCCCGAATCATCAGGGCCGCCAAAACGCCAAGAATGCCGACGCCGGACAGCACCCTGAGCGTATCGGACATGCCTAGTACGAACGCTGAGTGAAGCAGCGCGACGAGCTTGGGGTCTGCATGGGGTACCGCCCTTGATCCGGCTGTCGCCAGGTTGCTCGCGTTCGCCAATAGCGCATGCTGCTCGCCCGCCGGGATTCCCGAGGAGCGGAGGACCTGGCTGAGGTGATCTCTGAATCGCCCGGCAAAAATCGCGGTCAGGAGAGCGACTCCCAGCGAGCCGCCAACCTGTCGCGCCATCACATTGAGCCCCGAAGCGACTCCAGCCAGATCGCGTGGCGCGCTGGATACCGCGGCGTATGAGATCGGTGGGGAAGCAAGGCCCATGCCCGCGCCCACGAGCAGCAGCCCACCCACCAGGCTACTGTAACCTGAGCCGGCGTCAATATTGCTCATCCAAAGCAACCCGACGGGAGCCAACAGGAGCCCGACGACGATCGGCAAGCGCGGCCCGAAGCGTGTCGAGATCTGGCCGGCCAGCGGCGATAGGCCCACGATAAGCAATGCCAATGGCAGGTAACCCAGGCCTGTCTGAATACCGGAGAAGCCAAGCACGCCCTGCAAGAACAATGACAAAAAGAAAAAGGCGCTCAAGATGCTGATCATCAAGAAAGCGGCGCTGAGGCAAGCCGCGTTGAGGGTGCGAGAGCGGAATATGTGAAGGGGAACCATGGGATACCTGACATGAGATTCAATTGCGATAAACGCAGCTAGCAGCAGTACGGCAAGGGCCAGGCAACCGACCGTCGATGGACTGGACCAGCCCCAAGTGGGCCCCTCGATCAGCGCCACGATGAGGGCGGTCAGCGCACCAATAACCGTGACTGCCCCGGGCACGTCGAGCTGATGCAGGCCGGAACGCGGAGGAATGGCCGGCACATACCGCGGCACCATGAAGAATACGAGGGCTACCAGCGGAATGTTAGTCCAGAACACCGCGCGCCAATCAACATATTCGACCAGAGCCCCACCGAGTACCGGCCCCAGCGCCAGCCCGATGCCATTTATGCCGCCCCATAGACCAATTGCCGTGGCGCGCTCTCGCCCCTCGAACATTGAAGAGATGAGCGAGAGTGTCCCGGGTAATACCAGTGAGGCGCCGATGGCCATAAGCACACGCGCAATGATCAGAAGTCCAAGGTTCGGCGCTAAGGAGGCGAACAGGGCGCCGACCGAGAATACCCCCAGCCCTATCAGATACATGCGGCGGCGACCAAAGATGTCGCCAAGCGTACCACCGGGCAACGTAAGCGCGCCCAAAGTCAGCGTATAGGCGTCGATTATCCAGGTCAGGTTGGATATAGAGACGCCAAAACTCGTGCTTATCGCCGGTAGAGCCAGGTTCACCGAGGTGCCGGTCATGACCACGCTAAGCACTGAAAGAGACAGGGCCAGCAGTCCAAGCCACCGATTTGGTGTTGGAGTTATCGAAGACATCGGCTTCGGAACGTCAGACTGGGCAACGCTGCGGAGGACATCGGCCGCAAGTTCCTTGCTGGGTAAACCCATAATTGCTCATGCAGCCGCCTAAAAACTGAATACAATGGCGCTCGATATTGCTGGTACTAGTACGCAAACGGAAAATTGAAGCGAGAGAACATCCCAAGAAGATGCTCTCTCGCTGCCCAGGATCTATAGCGCTTGAGCTTGATGCGATTATGGTGTCACGCTGCGTCGCTTTGGCCTAATCGTCTTTGTTTAGCTTATCGCTTGCGCGGCGCGCTGCATCGTCCACACGGTTAGAGACGTTGTCGGCGGTATCCTTTGCCTTCCCGACACCCTTATGAAGCTGGCCCTCGACCTGCTGGTTTTGACCTCCGGCCTGTTTTTGTTTGTCACCGGTAACCTTACCAAACTCTTCCTTCGCCTTGCCCGCACCCTGATCGACGGTTCCTTCAGCTTCGTCACGATTCATGAGATATTTCCTTCTTCCTTGTTCTGGTACTTACCGAGCATCCATAATCGCGTACGGTTCTCACTATGCGACCGATGCGACCATACTGCGTCGCCCGTAGGTGCCATCAGCCCATAAAACAGGGCTAGTCCTCTGGTCGCCGGCTTGTGAGCAGCGCTAAAGCGGTCTAGACCGTTCAAATCGACGCTATCGCCCGTTCGTTTGATGCACGAAATAGTGACCCGCCCCAGACTAGAATCTGTGCCGCGACTCGCTCTAGGGGCGAGCTATGGGCCTTGGCTTGCGGGACATGTATGCGGCGGGTAAGGAAATCCGAACAATGCTAGGCTCACGGCCCGTGGCCTGTGCGCCGGCGCCCAGACCGGGGAAATGAGCCGACCGCAGCGTCTTGCGCCGGTGCCGTTTCCGTGTATCCCCAGAGCGGGCTATCCTCGAAATAGGACGCTCTAGCAACAAGCCAGAACATTCTAAGAACAGAGGTGCTTGACCATGATCGATGAGTCATCAATCGTACCCGGCCAGCTGGTCCACGGTACGAACGGGGCCGTGGGCACCGTGGAACGGCTCGACGCGGGTTCGACCGAGGAAACACCTGGGGCAATTGTCGTTCGTTCAGCTGACGAGCAGCGCCGATACAGAATACCTCTCGACCTTGTCCGAAGAATCAAGCGTGAGCAAGACCGCGATATCGTTGTGCTTCGCGCGGGCGCCGACGATCTCGATCGCTATCTCATTGAACGGCCTATGGCTGCACGCGGAAGAGCCGGATCCGACAGCCAGGTAAGTACTGGTGCGGCGAGCAGCCAAGGTAACGAGCCTATACTCCGGGTTCCAGTACGGATCGAAGAGCTTTCAGCCAGCACGCGACAAGTGCAAATCGGCACAGTCCACATCCATAAGGGCGTCAAGACAACCGACCAGACCCTTTTGGTACCCGTAACGCGCGAGGAGACGATAATCGAGCACATCGCTCCGGAGGATTATGACGATAAGGCGCCGTTGGCTCCCGACGAAATTGTGATCCCGGTGATTGAAGAACGGCTCGTGGTAGAGAAGCGCGCCGTCGTCAAGGAATACATTCGTGTTCGCAAAAACCGCATAGTCGAGGAACGGGAGGTGACTGCTCCGGTACGGAGCGAATTTGTCGAGGTAAGTGCCGAGCCAACCGGTGGAGTCGATACCGGTTCCCGGCCCCTCTACCGCGTGGAGGGACCGACCGCGTAACCTAGCCGATGGCAAGCACGTCAGGGTGGGTCAAACGTCTGGATACCCCAAAGGCCTCCTTATGAGCCAAATGCGATCCCCGCAACGATTATCGTTCTGCGGCATACCTTAGAAGCAAGGCTCAGTCGACCTGGGCATCAGAATAGCGCGCACGACGCGTACGCGTGAATGGTTTCAGTGCGGGGCTTCCATGCTCCGCAGCCACGTGAGGTGCTGGGGCAGTGCAACCTCAGGTTCGGCAAGCTCAGGGTGCCACTTCTTCTCCCACTCCACCGCGACATACCCACGATAGCCCATGCGATTGAGTGCCGCGAGCTGTGCTTTGACCGGCAACTCGCCCTCGCCAAGCGGCACTAGCTGCCACTCTTCGCTGTCCGGCGCTGCACGTCGAGCGTCTTTGACATGCACATGGACAATGCGGGTCCCAAGTGCGGCCGTTACGACATCCACATCCTCCCGCACCCGATAGGGGTGATGGCTATCCCATAGCGCGCCAATACTCGGCGAGGCAACGGTGTCGAGAATTCTCCCTACCCGTCGCGCGGACGAAAACGCATCGTGTGTCTCTAACATCACGCTGATTCCGGCCGCTTCAGCCTCCGGAGCAATCTGGCGGAGTGCGTCCACGACAAAACCGTCCTGTGTCGCATCATCGTAGTTCGGCGATCCCTGCCCGCCGAACACACGTAGAAGCGGCACCGACGTCGACTGGGCCAGCGCAATCCAGCGCCGCAGCTCATCAATCTGGGCAGTGCGTTCCCGCGGCTCGTACTGGTTCAGCTTGCACGACGTATCTAGCGCACACAGGTCGATACCGGCATCGCGAGAACGGAGGGCAGCTTGCCGCACCTGCTCCGCATCCGCGCGGGGATCGATAGCCTCGCCGTCAAGCAGTCGAAGCTCGACGCCGTCATAGCCGATACGGGATGCCGCAGCGATAAGCTCGTCTATGCTCCAGTAAGGGCAGGAGAGATTGGTGAACGCATACTTAAACATCAGGCGTACTTCCAATCCTGTGCGCGCAGAAGCCCTTGCAGGGATCGCGCGGCGTGGCGGAAACGGTCTGGGCCACTGAAGCCCCCAAACATTGCGCCCTCCGCGAGATGCGGTTCCAGCGAAAGGAAGCCGTTATATCCCGACTCCCGAAGTCGGAGCAGTAGTGACGGCCAGGTGGCGATCCCTTCTCCGGCGGCGACAACTGTGCCGTCGGCGAGCGCGTCTTTGACATGGACATTGCGCAGCCACGGCACTATGGCCTCGTATGCATCTGGGAAAGGCGTTTCCCCACATTGAATGAAGTTCGCGGGGTCGAGTATCGCCGCGAAGTTCGGGTCGGCTATGCTCTGGAGCAGATCGACGCAGCGCGCAATAGTATCGCCGTAGATGCCCTTTTCGTTCTCATGTAAAAGCGTGATATCGGCGGCGCGGGCCCGAGCCGTCAGCTCGTGAAGATGATGTAGCACAACGTCGCGATAGGGCGCCATGTCGGCGCCTGGCGTTGGGCCGCCGGGCGGGTAGAACGAGAAGATGCGAATGTAGGGGGTATTGAAAAATCGCGCGACCGTAATCGCGCGCTCGAAGCGGTGGATGTGCTCATCGAAAGAGGAATCGATCGCGACCTTGCCGATTGGCGAGCCGATTGTGGATACGCCCATACCCGCGTCGTTGAGCCGGGCCCTAATCTCGCTCAACTGGCCATCGGTGAGATCGAGCACATTCGTGCCCCACATCCCGCGGAGATCGATGTAATGAATCTTCTCGCCCAGCAGTACGGCTATCTGCTCGTCCAGATCTGGCGAGATCTCATCGGCGAAAGCGGAAATATTCACCATCAGAGCAGCACCTCTTTCCCGGTCTGAGCCGATTCATAGACACCAAGGATAATCTCCACGGCGTGCCTGGCATGCTCGCCGTCGAGTATCGGCGTGCCGTCCTCGCGGATAGCGCGCACCATGTCGGCAATCTGCAAGCCGTGCGAGGTCGTATTGACGGCGGACGGGTCGGCGGCGGTGCTGCCTTCCGTGTCACTCGTCGACTGCTTCCCACCGGGAGCGCCACCGTACGCGCCCGCCTCAACTTCGTCCTCACGCCGTAGATGCAAGTAGCCGAGCTGATCGTTTTCGATGATTGCCGAGCCGCCGTCCCCGAAAATCTCGACGCGGGTCGTGACGCCGGGGTACGCTCCGGTCGTGGCGGCAATCGTGCCGAGCGCGCCATTCTTGAAGCGCAACGCACAGACCGCCACGTCCTCCGTCTCCATGCGATGGACGAGCGTATCGGTATACGCTTTGATGCTGTGAACAGGCCCCATGAGCCAGGCCAGCAGATCGATGGAGTGGATCGCCTGGTTCATCAAGATGCCGCCGCCGTCGAGTCCCCGCGTCCCGCGCCAGGCGCCGCTATCGTAGTAGGCCTGGGACCGCCACCAGGGGATGTGGGCATTGCCAAGGACGAGCCGCCCGAAGGCGCCCTCCTCCACCAGCGCGTGCACGCGCTCACTGGCAGGATCGAAGCGATGCTGGCTGATGACGGCCATTTTGACGCCCGTCTCGCGCTGCACTTCGAGCATCTCGTCGAGTGCCTCTTTGGTGATTTCCATCGGCTTCTCCACGATGACATGGGCGCCCGCGCGCATCGCGGCGCAAGCGTGCTGCCCGTGGTAGCCGCTCGGCGTGCAGATGCAGACGACGTCGAGACGCTCACGTGCCAACATCTCGTCCATATCGGCGTGCGCGGTAGCGCCATACCGGCTCGCCAGCTTCTCAGCGCGGGGCAGGTCGCGATCGCTCACCGCTACCAGCTCGGCATCGGATATGCTCGCAATCGCCTCCGCGTGAGTCGGCCCGATCACTCCACAGCCGATAATGCCGAACCGTAGTGCAGGATTCATGCGATGCCGCCCCTCATCTCCCTTAGATGGCACAATCACCAGCGACCGCCGGCTACTTCCACTGTATCGTGTAGGTGTTGAGCAAGCCTACGTTCCAGAAGGTTCTCAAATCTTCCAGAAGTTATCGTGATCCAACATTCCTTACGTTTGCGCTCGATATCCGCACTTTTGTCGTTACCGCGTAAATTCTGCGCTCATCGCCGGCGCGATAGTATGGGACACAGGTAATCATGGCGATCGCAGCGGCCAAGATCCGGTTGCGGTAGGAGAGGCCGAGCATGCGAAGTTGCCGTGGGCCTAGCTCACAGCTAGAAGTGCCGTACGTAGATCATCAGCCTTCACGGCCCGGGCCAGCAGCCCCACAGTGAGCCACTGCAGGTCGCGGATCTGGCATATAAGTCATTGGCACGGGCAACCTCCTCAGCCTCGCCACATTGACGACCATGGCGGGCACATGCCAGTCTCCTTTTGTGCTTGCTGCTCTCCTCTCTAGCACAGCACGCCACCCGCTCACCGTCGAGCGACCAAAACGTTGTTTGCCGACCGGCGCTCTAGGCGACGGCCCAGGGCGCCTCGCACAGCCAGTGGGCGAGTGTGTCTGGGGGGAGCGGACGGGCGATATGGTAACCCTGCGCTTCATCGCAGCCCATCCCTGCCAGTAAATCCCACGTCGCCTGGTCCTCAACGCCCTCGGCCACGACCCGCAGCCCCAGCGCGTGCCCCAGTGCCACTGTCGACGCTACGATCGCCGTGTCGGTCGCATCCGTCGCCATCTCGCGCACGAATCCCTTGTCGATCTTTAGTTCGTCCACCGGCAGCTTCTTGAGATAGGCCAGGCCCGAGTAGCCCGCGCCGAAATCGTCCACCGCCAAGCGCAGGCCGAGCGCCGAAAGGCGCGCCAGGACGTCCAAGGTGCGTTCCGTGTCGGCCATGAGGGCGGTTTCCGTTAGCTCTAATCGCAGCCAGGCCGGCGACAGCCCGTTGCCCCGGAGCAGGCCGGCGATGCGCTCGGGAAGTGCCGGGTCGTGCAGGTTCCACATCGAGAGGTTGACCGAAACGCCGAGCACGATGCCCACGCGCTGCCATTCTCGACACTGACGGATCGCCTCCGCGAGGACCCAATCGGTAAGCGGGGCAATCAGGCCGGTCTGTTCCGCCAGCGGAATAAATTGGTCCGGCGCGATGGGGCCGTGCACGGGGTGCGCCCAGCGCACCAGCGCTTCGGCGCCGCAGACGCAGCCGCTTACCAGGTCCACCTGCGGCTGGTAATGCAGCGCGAGCGTTCCCCGCTCGATCGCTTCGCGCAACTCAGCGATGCGGGCCAGGCGTTCTGGGTTGTGTTGGTCCTGGGTTGGCTCGTAGAGGGCCTGGCCCAGCTGCCCGCGCTTGGCCGCGTACATGGCCATGTCCGCCCGGCGCAGGAGGGTCGCCCCATCCGCGCCGTGGGTGGGCGCAAGCGCGATGCCGATGCTCGTGCCCACGCGCAAAAGTTGCCCGTCGATGGAATGGGGCACGTCCAGCGTGGCGCGGATGGTCTCCGCGACTCGCGTCGCCCCCTCTTCGTTGGCGCCCGGCAACAGTACGGCGAACTCGCCGCCGCCCAGGCGCGCCACAGTGTCGCGCGAGCGGACCACGACGCGGAGCCGGTCGGCCGCCTCACGCAAGAGCGCGTCGCCACGGTGGTGTCCGAACGCGTCGTTGATCTCCTTAAAGTGGTCGAGGTCGAGCAGCAGCAAGGCGAGCGGCTGCGGCTCCTCGGGCCCGTCGCCGAGCGCGGCGGCGATCCGGGCGTGCAGGAGGGAGCGGTTGGGCAAGTCGGTCAGGCTATCATGCAGTGCCTGGTGCCGCAAACTCTCTTCCGCCGCGCGGAGGTCGGTGATGTCGCGAGAGATGCCCACGAGGCCGGCGACCAGCCCATCGCGCACTATCGGCGCTTTCGTACTCAGCATCCAGCGGGTGCCGTGCGCGCTCCCGGATTGATCCTCCAGTCTATTTATCAGGGATTTCCCGCTCGTGAGGACGTGGCGGTCGTCCGCATACCACTCTTGCGCCACCGCGGGGGGGAAATAGTCAAAGTCTGTCTTGCCCTCGACTTCTTCCGGCGTGCTCGCGCCGAGCAAGTGGGCTTGCGCCCAATTGACCCGGACAAAACGTGCCTGGGCGTCTTTGAAGTAGATGCTGTCCGGTGCTGTGTCCATCAATATTTGCAAAAGGTCGCGTTCGTGCTCCGCCTCGGCGAGGGCATTGTCGCGTAGGGCCAAGATGTGCTCGCGGTCACACGCATGACGAAGGGCACGCTTGAGCGCGGGGGCCGAGATCTCGCCCTTAATGAGGTAATCGGCGGCGCCGGCCTGCATTGCCGCGCTGTCCAGGCTCGCATCTCCCTGCCCCGTGAGCAGGATGATTGGCGCGCGACAGCCCACGCGCAGCAATGCACGCAGGAGATCGAGCCCACTTTCTTCCCCGAGTTGATAGTCGATCAGGTAGACATCGTGCCGTCCTGAGCCGACCACGGCCAGGCCGGCATCGAACGTGCTCACCCACTCCAGTGTGTAGAGCCCGCCCGGGATCTGAGCCAGCAAGTCGCGCGTGAGCACGTAATCGTCTTCATCGTCCTCAACGAGCAGAACGCGAATCACGGCCTGGGTCATACAAGCTCCGATCGCGTCTCCGGCAACTGCACGATGTCAAACCAGTAGTGCCCAAGACTGCGCATCACCTCGACCAGTGCGCCAAAGGTCACTGGCTTGGTGATGTAGGAACTGGCGCCCAGGTCGTAACTCCGATAGATGTCCTCCTCACTTTGCGAGGTGGTCAGCACGAGGACGGGGATATGCCGCAGATCAGGGTTGGCTTTGATCTGCTCTAGGGCTTCCCGTCCGTCCATGAGCGGCATATTCAGGTCGAGCAGGATCACGCCGGGGCGTGGGGCCAGCCCGGCTGTGCTGTACGGGCCGCGCTGGAAGAGATAGTCGAGCAGTGCCTCGCCGTCGTGGACGAACCGCAGTTCGTTGGCCAGGCGGCTCTCCTGGAGCGCTTCCTGGGTCAAGAGACAGTCGTCAAGATCGTCGTCAGCGAGCAGGATGGTGATGGGCTCTCGGGGGACGTTCATAGTGTGCCAACTCCTTGCGCTTGACGCAGTGGCAGTGTGACCTGGAGGGTCGCGCCCTGCCCCGGCGCACTTGTCCCGGTGATGTGGCCGCCATGTTGCTCGGCGATCCGGCGGCAAAGGGCCAGGCCGATCCCGGTGCCCTCATATGCGCTCCGTCCATGCAAACGCTTGAACACCTCGAATATCCGTTCGGCGTGCTTCTGATCAAACCCGATCCCGTTGTCTTGTACCGTGAGGCGGAGCCAGGCAGGGGTAGAGGCATCTGCTGCGGGACCGGCATCATCGGCGTCCTCCTGGGTGAGCAGCACTGCGGAGACAGTAACGACCGGCGGCACCTCCGCGGATCGAAACTTGAGCGCGTTGCTAATCAGGTTCTGCAGGAGTTGGCGCAAGCGCAGTGGATCACCCTCGATGGCACGGAGTGGGCCCACATCGACCCGGCCCCCGCTCAGCGTGACCTGCGTCTCCAAGTCCTTGAGGACGGCCCTGGTGACTGCGGCGAGATCGACGGACTCGACGGACGGGGGCCCGGCGGACAGGCGGTAGTAGGCCAACAGATCGTTAATCAGGATTTGCATGCGCGCCGCAGCCTGTTGCATCCGTTCAAGATAGTCGGCCCCTGCCGGACTGAGAGTGGCGCCGTCGACGCTCTTGAGCCGGTCACCGAAAGCCTGAATCTTGCGCAGGGGTTCTTGCAAATCATGAGAGGCCACGGAGGCGAAATGCTCTAACCCGAGGTTGGAGCGCGTGAGATCGCGGTTGGTTTGGGTCTGGGCCTGGCTAATGGCGCGCTGGCCGCGCGTGGAGGCTACCTGCGCCGCATCCGTCTCGTCAAGTAGCAGAGCGGTGGCCCCGATAATGGCGCCGGC
Source organism: Chloroflexota bacterium (assembly GCA_028287725.1). Taxonomy (GTDB): domain Bacteria; phylum Chloroflexota; class UBA5177; order JANWHV01; family JANWHV01; genus JANWHV01. The sequence goes on from JAQBPC010000244.1 coordinate 10,304, forward strand.
GTTATCCCTGACCGGCGTGGCCTGAATGCGCACCGTTAGCGGCCGACCGTCCTCGGTCACCCAAACGACGCTGTCGACGAGGCCGGTCGTCTCGCCCGCTAGAGCACGTGCGAGCAGTGCGGTCGTGCACGCCCTGCCATGGTCAGGCCCTATGTGCGGCCCGGCGTCGGCCGTGGGCGCGCTGTATCCCAGTCGCTCGGCTGCGTCATTAGTCGCTGTGACCTGGCCGTTTACATCAACAGCTATGAGACCGCATGGGAGCTGCCCCAGCATCAGGGCAAGATCCTCCGCCCGTCCACGTGGCGTGGTGTCGGGCTGACCGTCCAACAGGTCGGTCTCAACGGGGCATGCGATGGGGCTGGGCGGGACGAGGCCATGAGCGACGCCGTTAGCTCGTTGCGACGTCGTAGTCTGCCGCACCATAATCGCGGGGCTGGACAGGAGTTGGGCATAACGTTCCACAGCGACCGGCGCGAACTGCAGCCGGCCACCTGGTATCCGACATGTCGCGCTGAGGTCACCGCGCTGGACGGCGCGCCGTAGCGACCAGCGCGAGATGTTCAGCTGCTCTGCGGCCTGCCCCGCCGTAAGAAAGGTGGCAGCCATGTGATTCGCCTCGCCCTTTGCCTTCTTAGTCGTAAACTTCAATGATGCGCGCCTTATTTCGTCTAATCCATCCCCCATTCGGGCACCGGCCTCTCGCCGCTCGGCCAGGCGAGGAACGGGTTGCGCTCCACGGAAACGGCGGACGCAAGGCATTCCGTGGGGCATTGCGGGCTACCCTGACATGCAGCTTTGGTAGCACACGCCTGAGCCGGTCGGCGCCCCAGGTGTGGTTGTCGGCGGTCAGCTTATGGATGGCGCGTTCCTTACGAGCGCTGAGCCTGCCGCCTTCGAGGCCCTCTATCGGCGCTAGCAGGACCGAATCTACTGGAACCTACGCACGGAAAAGGGGGCGCAGCTGACATGACGTAACAGGCTTCGTCCATGCCCCAATATCTCGAGCAGAAAGGGTCGTTCGCGGCATAGCTCCGCAACATCGCCCGGCGCTACCGCAGTGGAGCAGCCTGCACCCAGTGGCGCCGGAGGACGGCGACGACCAGGAAGATCCAATGCGGTAGCACAGCTTTGGCAGCCCAGCATTTCGCTCAGGAATTCGCCATCGCTGTCAGAGCTCAGTGGGTTCGGTTTTTGGCCGGCGATGAAGTGCGGCGTGCAGATCAGGTGTTTAGCACCGTTGGGAGGTCCCGCTCGATTATGCGGAATTGCGTTCCTGGGCGATGAGCGCATGGAACCACTGCTGTATGACCGGAGTCAGCTCTGGTCCGAATGTACATGCATGCGGCACTGCCTGCGTGCTCACATTCGCTCCATAAGTCGAGAGCTGAAGTGCCGTGTTGTCCGTCAGTGACCTGGGGAATTCCCGATCCTCGGGATCGCTAACCAGGAGGACTGGGAGGTTGTTCATCGCCTGAGCCTCAATCGGCCAATTCCGTATGTCGGGCAGATAGCCACGAATAGCTATCACGCCTGCCAGAAAGTCCGGCATGATCAACGCAAGCATGAGCGCCATGACAGCGCCCTGGTCATACCCCAACAGAAGCGGCGGCCAGGCCTCACCCTCCTGCCTGGCGTCTTGCAGATCATAGATGAATTGCTCAAGCTGCCAGAGACTGTCGCCCACGCTTCCGGGCTCAGGATGCCCCAGCTCCAGCATGCGATACCACATGTGGCCGGTGGTCTGACGCCCTTCGAACACCATATTCACCGACTCGGGCGCCACTATGCGTGTCTGGGGCCCGACAGCGCGCGCCAGCGGAATCAGATCCTCGCGTGACCCCTTGTAGCCATGCAACGGAATAATAAGTGCCTGCTCGGGCTGTTGCTCCGGATTCAGGACGCCGTAGACGAGTTGGCTAGCCATTCCCTATCCCCACGAGGGAGGGCGCGATGGCATTACCGCGCCCTCCCTGCCCGACTAATCCTCGATTTACAGTGCTCAAACGTCCTTTACCGGCTCGGCAGCCGCATGGAATCCGGCAAGGTAGCCGTAGACCATCGCGGGTCCGATCGTACCTCCGCCTGACCAGTAGGCCTGGCCGGCAGGGGAGGCGATGCAGTTGCCCGCGCCATACAGGCCGGGGATTGGCTGAGCCTGAGGATCGATGATCTGGGCCTTCGCATTGATCTTGGGTCCACCCTTGGTATCCAAGGTTGCACCGCAGACAAGGATGCAGTAATAGGGTCCGCTACCTGAGATTGGCGCCATGGTCGGATTCTTGAGTCCCTTTCTGCCACCCGCGCCCCAGTCGCGCTGGATCGGAGTTGAGCCTCGCTGGAAATCCGTATCGACCCCAGTGCCGGCCATGCTGTTGTATCGCATGATGGTTTGCCGCAGCTGAGCGGTGAAGTCACGATCCAGCTTTAGCCCGGCAGTGTGACTCGCCAAGCTTGCCAGGCGGGCGTCGACTTTGCGCGCTAATTCGTCAAGTGTATTACCCATGATGACGTATGGAGCCGTGTTGCCGGGCATTGGTACCACGCCACGGAATGCCCATTGAGTTGGATTCTTCGCCACGGCATCGTCGTAGATCATGAAGAGCACGAGATTCGGATACTCAGTCCTGGATGCATCCCAAACATGGTGTATTTGCGACCGCTCGTTGTAGACTGCTTTCTCGTTCACCACACGGCGGCCGTACTTATTGACCTGGATCATACTATCGCCATACGGAATCCAGATGTCGGCCGTGCTTCCTACGGTGGTAACTGCGATCTCGAGTGGCAACTGCAGCCACCAGGCGTTATTCATGTTGCCAAAATCGGCTCCGAGCTCGGAGGCGATGGGAACTATGTCCCCGGTGTTGGTCGGCACGCCGCAGCCGCCGAAGACCGGCCCTCGCAGGAAGTTTCGGGCCATCTCCTTGTTGGCGGTGAAGCCGCCACTGCCGAATACGACGGCCTTGCGGGCGCGGACGGCCAGCGTCTTTCCCTTTGCGTTCACCGCGACGCCGATCACCTGACCGTGTGTGTTGCGGTAGACCTTTGTCACCGCATGCTCCAGCAACACTGGTATCTTCTTCGCGGTTGCCCATGCATAAAACTGGGTAATCAGCCCGGCGCCCCCGCCTCCGCCTGTCGCCGTCGGGCCAAGACTGCGTCCCTGCGGCCGCTTGTCCTCTGCCAGCTCGGCGTGGTAGTCGGGATTATTTGTCTTATACGTGGGCTTGTTCGGGTTGCCCCCGTAGTTCGCAATCGTCGGATAGTCGGGATTGAACTGAGTATGCACAGCCCCGATGTGCTCAAAATAGTCGATGGCCTCAGGTCCTCTATCGTAAAAGGTCTCGATCAGGCTGTACTCGAGCGGCGGCAAGCCCAAATGTGCGTCATTAGGGTTATATAGGGTGGGGTACGCAAGGCGCGCCATATAGCGCAGCGCCCATACTTTGGGATCCGTGAGGCCGGCGGCGCGCAACAGAGAGTTATTGGGGATCCAATACTCACCACCGGATTTTGCGGTGGTGCCGCCATAGATTGGGCCCTTCTCCAGCATGATCACCGAGTTGCCCTTGCTATGGGCGGTTGCAGCCGCGGCAAACCCGGCAGCTCCCGTGCCTACCACCACGACATCCGCGGTCATGTCCCACGTGGTCGGTGCGCTACTCGCGCCCGCTTGTGCCACCCCGAGAGCAGGGCCACCAAGCATCGTGCCCATGGTGAGCCCTACGCCCGAGGCACCTGCCGCCTCGAGGAAACGGCGGCGGTCCACCCGTGACCTGCGTGGGGCTGCTGTTGCGGAGGCGTCAGGTGTAGGGATGCCTTCTTGACCTTCTTCGCTCATGAAGTACTCCATTGAAGCTTGAACTACTTACTCTACAGAACTCCCGTTGAGCTGGAACTTCGGATCACTTTACGGTTACTACACCATACTGACCGGGATGCACCTGGCAACTGTATTTGTATTTGCCGGCCTTGGTGAAGGTCTTGCTGAATTTGTGGCCCTGGCTCTCAATCGTTGGGTCAAAGGGCGCGAGGTTGTGACCACCTGCTTTCCAGATCCAGGTGACCTTTGTCCCCTTCTTGATCGTGATGTTGCTGGGCGCAAACCCACCGGACACGATGGGATCGGATACTACCCACACAGTCACCGTCTTGAGCGCGGTGCAGTTTGCCGACGCCTTTGCCGGGTATTGACCACTTGTGCCATCCGTTTTTGCCGGCACACAGGTCTTGCTCGTGGGGTTGGGACCAGGTTGGGCCGCACGTACATTGTCGGCACCTGCAAGGCTGCCGGCGACTGTTGCCCCAACCAGGGCCCCACAGGCGATGAAACGACTAACAGAAAACTTCATTCCGGACCTTTCACACATCAAGGACGCATCTTCGATTCGCTGGTCTTTTCGGCAGGCAGACCATCACTTCATCCGGAGGACGAAACTGCCGATGGGGCTCTCTTCGTGTCGTTGGCGGTCTCCCGTGCGGGTCGTACCGTATCTCTGTGGACATGACCTCGCGCAGCGACCATGCATCGGCAACAATCGTTACCCTTCGTGGTTTGACCCGCAGGTCGCGGCACGCCTGCTCCGCATGCCTCCTCTCTCCACACTGAACTCCCCTCTTCTCCACAGTAGAGGCCGAGTTCCAGGCATCAGAAACCTGGTCGTACAGTGCCGCAATCACAGTACGTCGGCGCGTACCGGATTCGCGTGCCTCATTGTATGTCCCTATGCCGGCGGGGGATGTGATCTCGCGCACATGCCGGCGCGTGACCTCAAATCAAGTTGAGGTTCTCAAGATCGAGCACTCGGATGCCGTTGCCGTGCCGTTCATATTCTATTAAGCCCCTGTGTCGGAATCTATTCAGCTCTCTGGTGACTGTCTCGCGGTTTGCGCCAACCAGCCAGGCTAATTCCTGATGCGTCTCCGGTATAAAGTGCATGTCGTTGGCGGCGCACAAGCGAGCCAATGTATGTGCAAGCCGGCTTGGAACGTCGAGCAATGCAAGCTCCTCTAGCCTTCTATACAGATCTCCGAGCCAGCCGTCCTGCAACGCTGACCATGCGTTGCCGGCACGCGGATCTGATGAAACCAGTTGCTGCACATGCTCTCGCGGAATCCGATAAACTTCCGTTGCAGTGATCGCCTGGAAATGGGCAGCGAGGCGATAGGGCGCCTTAGCCGGCGATGCATTGGGCAAGCTTCCTGCTCGAATTCTCCTAGGCGCTACGAACAGTTCCTTCTTCTGGAGTATGCAGAGAGTGACCATGCCGCCGGTGGGCGAAAGGTGAAAGGAGCGTACGCGCCCATGCGCGACGACAAAGACTCCGTCTGAGAATCCCTGAGTCTCCGAAATCAGCATTCCGGCAAGATATTTTTGAGACTCTACAAGAGGAAGCAACTCGCACAAAGCAGTATCATCCAAGGCCGAGAATAATTGAGATTGCTGCAAAAGGGCTATGTCGACTACGGGTTCATCGGTCCGGCGAACGACGAGTGCCATACTTCCATTCTCCCTGATGGCCCTCTTAGAAACGGCCGTATACGGCGCATCTTCGTCATTTATGGCCACTTATGGCGGCTACGGATACAAGATTACCGTAAAGCGCAACCGTGTAGCTCGAGGATCGCGGTTTCCCGCTACCTGGAGACCGCGAAACCGCGTTTCGCTAACGCCACAGAGTTGTAGCGTCAATGGGTACGGCGAGATCTCCGTATCCTCAGGGAGAGGTCGTTCCCTTATCGCGTACCCACGTTGCTGCGACAAACCCATCCAGGCTTCATTGTCTCTTGAAGAGAGATTCAAGCTCGCTCTCGAGGGCGGATACAAGCCGTTCAGCCGTGCCCAGCACCACGGGGCTGGTCAGCACCTCATAGTCCATGTTCGCATATGCATCCGCGCTCGGCAGGTAACCCACGTGGCCGTTCGCATAGCCAATGACCATGACCGGGTGTCCAGTTGCGGAACGGAGACGGGCGCCCAGGGCGTTATAGAGCTCACCGGGCACCGTTACAAGCGCCACTGGGCCGATTCGCAGTGCGTTGAGCTCGGCAACCCGGGGCAGAGCGTGGGCCTTTCGGGCCAGCCGGCGTGCACCGTCGACGCCTTGCAACGCGGTTTCGATCGTTCTGGCTTCCCCCGGCGACACGGGCTGTGCGGCACGTAGCTGCTGCTCTTCAGCCGCCAGATCTGCCTCCGACGGAAACGACTTGATGGCGACCGGGATGCGCACGGAACGCGAATCGAGCGTGATCGCTTGGCCATCGGGAATGACCATTGTTGCCTGTTGTATGATCCGTTCTGCCCGCGCCGCCAGCACATCACCAAGCCGATCTAGCTCCACGAAGTCTTGTCCTCGGCGAACGTGTCGCGAGCTGATGTCGGCCGCGGCGCCGGTTGCCAGCGCGATCCATGGTTGTGCATTGCCCAGGCGAGACGCCAACGATCGGCGGAACGCTCCCGGTAAGTCCGCGGTAATCTCCAGGTTCGCCGCTGACATGACCGTGGGATGGGCTGGGAAGCTTCCCAGGATGGCGCTCGGCGCATCGGTGCCGGCATCACACAGTATGAGCAGGTCGAGGGAAATATCGGCCGGCGTCTCCGGATGATCGCGATTTGTCGCCACGCCCGCGACGGCGCCGCTGGCCCAACGCATGGCGACAGGGCGCTCGGCCGCAAGTGCGGACGAGGCGGCGTCGACCATCGCGCTGACCAGGCGTTCGTTCCAGGCTGCATCGACGGGCGCATA
>JAQBPC010000303.1 GCA_028287725.1 Chloroflexota bacterium
TCACGCACCAGGCCCATGCCGCCACGATAAGTACCGGCCCCTGCCGTCTCGGGCAGGAATTCGTAGCGTTCACAGATTACGGGATAGCGAGCTTCCAGCACTTCGCTGGGGGTATTGGGGGTATCTCCATCGGCCATGAAGATCAGACTTGGGCCATCTGCTTGCGGTCGACCGCCGTGCCCGCCATCAATGGGGTCAATGAAGATGAACGGGGTGCCATCACGTGGATCAACCCGGAAAAGATACACCCCGAACAGCTGGTAGCTGCCGGCGGGACAGCGTTCGGGTACCGCGGTGGAAAGTGCCCGAATCACAAGCTCAACCAGTAACACCGCCACGTAGCCGTATGAGTCGCAGGGTGAGGGACGCTGTGCGCTGACGATCAGGCCGGGCGGGAGATCAAAATCGATCGCCATGAAGTGACCTTGATTGGTGGGGTCCAGCGGCGTGAGCAGGCCCTTGAGCGCGGCGCGCACGGCGCTACGTGTGCCGATGGCAGACACATTGATTGGTCCCCTTGCCGCTGGATCGGTTCCCTCGAACGCGACCCGAATCCGGTCGCCAGCCACGGTTACCTGCACCTGGACCGAGGGTCGCGATTCCTTCAGCACGCCATCGTGATCGAGATGGGCACCCGCGCTGTAGGTACCGTCCGGGATCTGGTCGATCTGCCGCCGGATCGCCGCATCCGTGCTTGCGACGGCAAAATCCATCGCCTGCTCTACCGTCGAGGCGCCGTATTTTTTACACAGAGCCTGAATGCGCGCAACTCCCTGGCGGCAGGCCGCTATCTGCGCGTCCAGGTCGCCGCGCACCAGGTCGGGATAACGCACGTTGTACTCAATAAAACGCCACAGGTCGTTGTTTGGCTTGCCGGCGGAAATGAGCTTCTGGTGGCTGAACGCCAGGCCTTCCTGATACACATCCGTCGAGTTGGGGCACCAGCCGCCCGGGGTCATGCCGCCGATATCCGCCCAGTGCGCGGTAGCGATCGCAAACGCGATTAGCTTCCCCTCGTAGAAGGCCGGAATATAGACCGACGTATCCGAGATGTGCGTGCCGGTCTCATAGGGATCATTGGCGATCAGCACGTCTCCCTCGGCAAAACCGTCCGGCCCAAGCACGGCCAGGCCACTGGCGACCGTATCGGGTAAGCAGCCGAGAAAGACCAGCACGCCGGGCGCTTCAGCCCACAATTGCCCCTTGCTGGAGATGATCCCGAGACCAAAGTCCTGCACTTCGTATAGCAGCGGATTGTAGGCCGTGCGGACGAGCGTCTTGTTCATCTCTAGCGCCGCGGCGGTGAGCGCATTGCGGATGATCTCCGCCGTGACAACATTCACACCGTCTAGTACCGTGCTCATGTCTGATCCTTCCCGCTGGCGCCGGTCGATTCTAGTACGATGTTGCCCAGGCGATCCACCTCAGCGGACCACCCTGGGGGCACAATCGTCGTGCTCGTCCACTCCTGAATGATCGCCGGACCGGTCACGACTTGCCCGAGCGCCAGCGTCTCTCGATCGACGATCGCGGTCTCGACATAGCCACCTGCCTGGCGGAAGTAGATCTGGCGGTGCGACAATGGGGCGCCCGGTACGGTTTGGCGTAGTTCCTGCCACGCCGGCCGCGCAACCCGGCCAACCGCACGGCAGCGTCGAGTGACTATCTCCAGGGGCGCATCGGCATTACCGTGCCCATATACCTGGTTATGCAGCGCCACGAATCGCTCTCGGCAGCCGGCCAGCAGGAGCTCTTCGTCATCGATCCAGGCGGCATCAAGCGGCACAGTAATCGTATGCTCCTGCCCCAGATAGCGCACGTCGGTGCGGTACAGCAGGTCAAGCGACGCGTCGTCAAAGCCGTACTGATGCAGCTCTCCGGTCGTTTGGGCGGCGAGGGAACGCAGCTCATCACAGAGGTCCGAGACAGCGCCCGCATCGAGCGCCCGCACTCTGGTGAGGGATGCGTCCTCTCGATAATCGGCCATCAGCATTCCCCAGGCCGAGAAATTGGCTGGGGCGCGTGGCACGATTACCTTCGGCACCTCCAACTCGTCTGCTGTCGCGGCGGCAAAGAGTCCGCCGCCACCGCCATAGGCAAACAAGACGAAATCCCGGGGGTCCAGGCCGCGTTCCACCGTGACCGTGCGTATGGCATGGGTCATGTTTGTCTCGGCGATGGTGATGATGCCGTCGGCCGCAGCCTCCAAATCCAGTCCGGTAGCTTCGCCGATTCGTCCGGTGATCGCCTGCCGCGCCGCGTCTTCGTCGAGTTGCATGCGTGCGCCAAGGAAGCTGCGCGCATCGAGACGGCCGAGCACCAGGTGGCAGTCGGTGACAGTAGGCTCGGTGCCGCCAAGACCGAAGCAGGCAGGGCCCGGATAGGCGCCCGCGCTCTGCGGCCCCACCTGGATGGTTCCACGATGATCGATCCAGGCGATGGAGCCACCGCCGGCGCCGATAGAGATGATGTCGATGGTAGCTCCCAGCACAGGCCGGTTCGCGACTTCAGTCTGTGTACGCTCCAGGATGGCGCCGTTTTCGATGAGGGCTACGTCATAGGTGGTGCCGCCCACATCGGTGCAGATCACATTCCGGTACCCGAGCGCTTCGGCAAGGGCCTGGGCGCCGATGACGCCTGCCGCCGGACCGGACTCCAGGGTGCGTATCGGCAGCGCGCCGGCGCGAGGCGCCGAGATCA
>JAQBPC010000332.1 GCA_028287725.1 Chloroflexota bacterium
TTACCTGCGCTGGTCGTAAAACTCGATCGCCCAACCGATAGCCCGGTCTCAACTCGTGCACCACCTCTCCTTCCGGACGACCTTGCGCTTCTTCCTGCATAAGCGCCTCATGTATCTTTGGGTCGAAACGCTGGCCTTCGGCGGGTATCCGCTCGATCCCGGCGCGCTCTAAGGCTGCGCGCAGCGACCGGTCAATGAGCCGGACCCCCTGGACCCAGGGGGCGTCGGCCTCCTCGGGCGGCACGCTCGCCAAGGCGCGCTCCAGGTCATCCAGGGCAGGAAGGAGCGACAGAATCAAATCCTCCATGGCCGCACGTACTTGCTCGGCGCGCTCCTGCTCCATTCGGCGCCGAAAATTCGTGAAGTCGGCACGCTCGCGCTTGAGAAGGCCCAGGTAGCCCTCCGCCCGACTGTTCTCTTCGTCCGCTCGCCGCTCCGCATCTTCTGCTCGCCGCTCCGCTTCTTCCGCGCGGCGTTCGACGTCCTCCTGTGCAGCGCTCAGACGTTCGACTTCCGATTCCGCCGTGGCGCTTGGCGCCGCTGCCTCAGCTTCTCGCGGGTCTCTCTTCGGTTCCATCGTGCTGACCTCCCCAAATCCTGGGTGTGCGGGTTCATTCGCGCACGCGGTGCGGCTTTGCTATATGCCGTCCGGCGTACCAACGAGTTGGATCAGGCGCTTTGGCTCGAATGTTTGTCCCGCGAATGCCGTCGGCGCGATCGTGGCAGCCTCGCCGAGGGCACATGCGTACACGAAAGCTCCAGTCCCGAAGTCTCGTGCGGGACCATTTGTGTAACGCGTGCACATGGGCGGTTTGCTCGATTCGTGCCCGTCAAATCCCACCGGTTTACGTCCCGCCGTGAAGTAGTGGGTCGCCGGCCTGCCCTTTCTCTACCGGCTCAGTGCTGACCTGCCCGTTCGTCTCAATTAGTGGGATATGATGCTTTAGGCAAAACCGTTCGAGGGAGTCGAATTCGGCGAAGTACCCTTTCAAGGGACGGCGCTCATTGGTTTCGAACCGCACGATCCGCCCATTACCAAGGTCAACGACCTTGGTGTCCGGCGATATATTCGGCGCGAAAAAGACATTAACGCCATGCGCCTGTAGGTCATGTGGCGAGACCGCCCCGTAATCTCCAAGGTTGTTCAGCGCCCATTCGAATCCTTCCATGATGTGGCTCCAGTCTATTGCGCGATGCAGTTCGAGGTTGAGTAAGGGCCGATGCTCCTTATTGCGACCAACCTGGACTTCTCTCTTGCTGCGGGCAATATGCCGCGCCGCGGCCCGACATTCGATATCGTCGATGGCTGTATACGCGGCCGCCTCTGCCCGTCGCGCCAATCTTCTCGCGAAGTATCGTCAGGGACGGCACTCCTGCATGTCCCCTTATTCACGGTAACACCATGCCATTAGATGGCCATAGGAAGGGAATTAGAGACACGAAAGAGATGGTCGGCCCATTTGCCCCTGTGAATTACGATGAAAGCGCATATCGGGCTTACGTCCCGATTTCAGGGGTATTGGGTTTGCGCATGGGGTAATGCCGAAGATAATTGTCGGACACCTGGTCACGAGCGTCGACCCTATTGATGGTCATTTCCAGGTCTATCCATGCAGGCAATACCAAGTAGCCACCGTGCAGACAACGGTGGTATTCCAGTGATGATTGCATTGTGCGTGCCTGCTATATGGCGACTTCGTGCTCCCGCACATAACTTGAGACGGAAGGCCGTGCGGCTTAATCGTGCAAGCGATGGCTCGATCAGTTGGGGAGTGTTAAATAGAAGGTGGATCCAGTCCCCTCGGTAGACACGACCCACATCTTTCCGCCATGTTGTTCCACGATCCCGCGCGCGATGTACAGCCCCACGCCGAGACCGGGAAAGCCACCGTGTTGCTGACTTCCAGAGGCCTGATAAAAGCGCTCGAACACGAACGGCAGGTCGGCAGGTGATATACCAACGCCCTGATCATTAACCGCCAACATCGCCTGTGTCCCGCGGCCGTTTGGACGCGGCGTCTGCCGAACCGTCACAGTGATAGTGCTGCCGTCGGGGCTGTAGTTGATGGCATTTTCCAGTATGTTGACGATTACTTCTTCTATGCGGTGCCGGTCAGCATGCACCAGGACTGATTCCATCGCATCGACGCTTCCTCGGTGGGTCTGGGTTATGTCCTGGAGTTCTTTGGACACGCTTGCAGCCAGGACGCCTAGGTCGAACTGGCTCTCATCGAGCGCAAGCTGTCCGCTCTGCAGTCGTTGAAGGTCCACGAGATCATCAATCAAGCCGAGCATGCGCGTTGCTTGTTCGTCGATGCGATGCAGGATCCGTGCCTCTTCACTATCTCCCGTGCGTTCGATTTCTTGTAGGAGTGCCTCAGTGTACGCCGTTATCACTGCCACCGGCGTTTTGAGCTTGTGCGACACAAGGCCGACGAGTCCCTGTCGCGATTCCTGGCGCATCCGTCCGCGTTGTGGTTCCGCTACAAAACGGTAGCCCAAGCCTTTCTCAATGAGAATGTATTTTGGATGGGCAGGGTCGGGCTCGATTTTCGCGCGAAGGTAACTCACGTAGAGGCGAACGTAATGCACCTCCTCGCGATATTCTGGCCCCCAGACCCGCGCCAGCAGTGTCTCATGGGGCATTAAGCGGCCTGCGTTGGTCACGAGATGATAGAGCAGCCGATGCTCAGTGGCCGTCAACATGTGCTCCGCACCGCGCGCGATGACGCGGTTGCGTGCGAAGTCTATTGTCAAGTCATCGTCAATTGCCAGTGTCTCTTGTGGGAGGGCGCTAGCCTGGGAGACGCGTCGCAATACACTCTCGATGCGGGCCAGCAGCTCACGCAAGCTAAAGGGCTGCGTAACATAATCGTCCGCGCCCAATCTCAGTGCCTGGACCGTGTCGACCTCCTCACCCTTGACGTTCAGCGCGATGATTGGAACGGCAGAGAGCGATCGTATATCGCGCAGGGTCGAAATGCCGTTCGACACAGGCATCTTCATCTCGAGTACGACGAGATCGGGTAAGACAGTCCGCACCTTCGCCACGGCCTCGGCGCTATCGGCTGCTTGCAAAACAATATAGCCCTGCATCTCCAGGTAGACGCGAATCGCATCGCGCAAGTCTGGCTCATCGTTGACTACGAGAATTCGTCGTCCCTCGGTAGTGCAAAATGGCGTTCGTTCGATGGCCCCGGAGTGCTTCCAAGATGGCAAGGCGGCTTCGTCCAGCGCACCTTTGACCTCTGCCGCCTGAATAGCAAGCAGACGCTCCAGAGTGACTTGCAGACGCCGGTGCTCGACGGTGAAGTCGCCTTGGTTTATCATTCACGTTTCCCTCCCTGGCGTGCGCTAACTTCACTATCCTGCCTGCCTCATTAACTGTCCAACACGCATTTGTTTCGAGAACTCAGCCTATTGGATGGGCCATGCTGAACCGAACGTGAAGGTTCGATTTTCCTGCCGGAGCGCGATAATAAGGAGTGAAATGTAGTCCTGTGCCATA
>JAQBPC010000337.1 GCA_028287725.1 Chloroflexota bacterium
CGTGGAAGCATGTCCCCTCGTTCACGTTGCTCTCCACCGTGACATGCCCGCCCATCAGCACCACGAACTCTTTCACGATGGCCAGACCCAGCCCGGCGCCGCCGCTGGCCCGCGTTCGTGCTTGATCTACCCGGTAGAAGCGGTCAAAGATATGGGGCAGGTGCTCGGGCGCAATCCCCTCGCCGGTGTCCGCCACACTCAACACCAGCCACTGGTCTTCTTCCGCCGCCCCCAGCGCGATGATGCCGCCCTCCGGTGTATGCCGCACCGCATTACGGACCAGGTTCGCCAGGATTTGGCGAAGGCGTTCGCCGTCGGCCAGTGCCAGCGGTAGCCCCGGCTGCGTCTCTGCCGTGAGGGTGAGCGCCCCTTCTCGTTGTGCCAGGGGTCGCAGCAGCGCGGCCACCTCGCGCACGATGCTACCCACGTCGATCGGCGCGCAGTGGACCTGCATTGCGTCGGTCCCTGCCCGTGCCAGGGTGAACAGATCGTCCACCAGGGTAGCCAGCCGATCCATCTCACTTTGTAGCGCCTGCATGGTGGCCGCGGGGATGTTACTCTCGCCCCTATTGCTCAGCGCATGCACGTTCTGCAGGGCCTCCAGATGCGCCTGAACGATGGCGACCGGGGTGCGCAGCTCGTGGGAGACACTGGCAACCAGCTCTTGCCGGGACTGCAAGGCCTGCTCCGCCTGGGTTCGTGCCGACCGCAGCTCACCCATGATCTGCTCCAGGTGCGAGGCCATCCGGTTGAAATCTTCCGCCAGTTGCCCGATCTCGTTGTGTGCGCTCACCGGCACTCTTTGCGTGAGGTCTCCTGCCGCGAGCGCCGAGGCCGCATGCGAGACCGCGCCGAGACGCCGGGTCAGTCCGCGCGCGAAGTACATCGCCGCCAGCGATGAAAGGCCGAGCGTTGGCAGGACGGTGAAGGCGATCAGGATAACGCTCGCGGCGGTGAAACCCAGGATAATTGTGCCGAATATCTGGCTCCACGAGGGCGCAATTGCCGCGCCGCGTACCAATACCACGGCGATCGGCCGGCCGCTTGCACCGTAGATCGGTACGGCTGCCGCCGTCTCCGAGAGGCCATTCCCATTGCAGGTGCTGGCAAATGGAACTTTGGCGCTCATGACCCGCCCGTTTAACGCGCCATTGATCAACCGCTGTCGATCGGCACGCGGCAGAACTTCTCCGGGATGCTGCTCCACGCAGCCGCTAGCGACCTTATCGTTGGTAGCAGCGGCGAGAAGTTTTCCCTTCGTATCGACCAGCTCTGTCCGGCGGTTGATCGCAGTCCACGGAATGAACAGGTTCAACGGTGAGCCGCCCACATCGCTCAGGCGTAGTCGATTTGCTACCAGCGACTGCAGGACTATTTGAGCGCGGGTAGGGTTCATCGCGTTACCCCCTGGCCCGGGCTGCAAGGTGTTGGCGATAGAACGGGCCTGGCTCGTCGGGTCGGGCAGGTGGTTTATCACCATGACGCCCGCGCCAATGGCGCCCACGCCGACGAGTCCCACGAAGGTCATCATGATCACCGACAGATACGAGACCATCAGCTGACGTCGCAGCCGGGTGCGCGTCCAGCGCCTGACGGCTGCCGCCAGGCGAACGAACGTCCGTACGAAGGTGAGGAGCACGGGGAAGACGAGAATATAGGCGATGGCGCGTCCGGATCTAACGTTCGTGGTCGCTGTCGGCCAGGCGCTCACGACATCCGCAACGCAGACGCAGATGCAGCCGATCACCAGGCCAACGAGCCAGATCCGTACGAGGCCTTTGAGCAGCCGCGTCCATGGACCACGGCCTTGCATCTGGCGTAGCCGCCACCCCGACCATGCCACGGCCCATGTCCAGGCCAGGAGGGTGAACAGGGCCGCTAGGCCGTGCATCGACGGACGGGTAAGAAAATGAGGCGCGCCGGGATCCAAGAGATCCGCGATGCCCATCAACACGAGCCAGCCCGCCACCGCCTCGCCCACCGCCCGCCGAACTCCCACGCGGAGCGGCGTCAGCAGCGTCAGGGGTGAGCGCTGATACGTGCTTTCCTCCCGCACCTGTTCACCGCTCACGGCGTTAAACAACGCCGGCAGGTCGTCGTGCGCATAGGGCGGAGGGGTATCACGGCCGGGGTGTCGCATACTACATATCCTCTATAGAGCGCTGTAGCCTGCCAGTGAAAACATGCTTGCCGGCGTGTAACTCGGTAGTGTCCCGGCCACCCCAGCGCGATCGCCCGGCTTCCCTCGCGTAACCTACCCCCATGAAAGGAGTGGTCACGCGTGAGAGCATCGCTCAAGGCTTGTGGCTGGGACCGTTCTAGCAGCGAGTATAGGGAAGGAGTATGGCGGAACGATGAGCGCACTGTAGCCTCGATGTGGCAAAAGTGTAGCGAAATTGTAGAAGTCAGCTCGCCAGAAGCTTATACCCGACACCCCAGACCGTCACCACGCGGTCGCCCAGTGCCCCTAGCTTTCGGCGTAGGCGCACGACATGCGTATCCACGGTGCGGTCGAAGCCATCATACTCCACGCCCCAGATCCGCTGCAGGAGGTATTCCCTGCTGTAGGCCCGGCCTGGCTGTGCAGCAAGCACGTGCAGGAGATCGAACTCCTTGGGCGTGAGATCCAGGGCCTGGCCGGACACCGTTGCTGCCCGCCCCGCCACGTCGATCCGCAGATCACCAAGCTCCAGCGTGCCGCTCTGCTCGCTCGCGATGTTCCGCTCGTTCATCAGCGAGACGCGGCGCAGCAATGCGCGGCCTCGGGCGACCAGCTCACGCATGCTGAACGGCTTGGTCAGGTAATCGTCGGCGCCCACTTCCAGGCCCAGGATGCGATCCACCTCTTCGGCCCGCGCCGTAAGCATCAGAATCGGGGTTATGCTGCGCGCGCGGATACGCCGGCAGACTTCCAGGCCGTCCAGCCCCGGCAGCATCCAGTCGAGGATCACCAGGTCCGCCTGCTGTGTCTCCAGCGTCTTGAGCGCCTGCAGCCCATCATGCACCAACGTCACGCTGTGACCAG
>JAQBPC010000343.1 GCA_028287725.1 Chloroflexota bacterium
CGATCATCGCGATGGTGGCGTTGGTCAAGCTTGGGCCAAGAGCAGCACTAATTGCCATGGCGAGCACGATGATTGGAAACGCGAAGACGATGTCGGTGATGCGCATGAGGATTTCGTCCACGAAGCCACCGACGAAACCGGCGACACCGCCGATCAGCAAGCCTACCGCGACACCGGCAATCACGACGACAATACCGATGCCCAGCGAGGCCCGAGCGCCATAGGCTAGCCGGCTGAACGTATCGCGCCCCGTGTCGTCGGTTCCCATCCAGTGCAGGCCCGACGGGGCTGCCAGGGTGTTATATGCATCCTGCGCAGTAATGGGATCGTAGCGCGTGACTAGCGGTGCAAGGATGGCAAGGGCTATCCAGAGCAGCACGACCAGTCCACCGGCTACCGCCAATTTGTTTCGCAGTATAATGCGAAATAACCTTCGCCGGTGGACGGGCTCGATAGGGCTGGTTCCGATGCCGTCCGTTGTCAATTCAACCGCATTGATACCCACGGCTAATTGAGCCTTACCTGTGGATTTAGCACGATATACAGCACGTCTACTACCAGGTTGATGAACAAATAGAGCAGTGCCGTGACCAGCGCAACGCCCATGATTGCCGGGAAGTCCGCCGATCCGGCGGTCTTCGTCGCATAGAGCCCGATGCCGGGCCAGCCGAATACCGTTTCAGTCAACACGGCGCCGGAGAGCAGCGAGCCGTAGGCAAGGCCCGCCAGCGTGAGTGTTGGGATGAGCGCGTTGCGCAGGCCGTGTCGCAACACGATGCTGGCGCCGGATAGCCCTTTTGCGCGCGCGGTACGGATGTAATCTTGGACCAGCACCTCGAGCATGGATCCGCGTGTCATGCGGGTAATGATGCCCAGCGTGTATGCACCCAACACCGCGGCAGGGAGAATCAAGTGCCAGAGCGCGTTGACAAAAGCGGCGCTATTGCCTGCAAGTATGCAATCAATGAGCACGACACCCGTGACCAGCGGTGGTGCATTGACCGTGCGGTCGAGCTGTCCGCTCGGAGCTGGCAAGATGTGGAAGTGATACCAGAGGACGATATAGCCAATCAGACCCAGCCAGAAAACGGGCAGGGATATCCCTACGAGGGAGACTACCCGGGCCAAGTGATCGGGCAGCTGGTTGCGCCGCACAGCCGAGTAGACGCCGAGCGGTAAACCGATCAGCAGACTGAACAAGATCGCCGCGGTGCTCAGCTCCAGCGTGGCCGGGAAGTACTGTTTGATGTCGTCCATCACCGGCCGGCGCGAGCTGATCGATACGCCAAGGTCACCGTGCAGGAGCTTGCCGACATAGGTCACATACTGCTGAGGGAGCGGCTGATCGAGTCCCCATTGATGGCGGTAGCGGCCGACGATCGTGGGATCGTCCTGGGCGCGCTGGCCAAGGCTTGCCACTATCGGATCAGCAGGGATCACGTGGGAAATCGTGAACGTTGCCAAAGTGATGCCGATGAGCGTTGGAATGATGAGAACCAGCCTGCGGATGATGTACGGGAGAACGCTCATTGCACTACCAGAAGAGGGCCATGAGGCACGGCCTGCCCGGACGGTGTGGCGGTAGATTGCGCACGCGCCGCCTGGAAGTTAATTACCGAGATCTCATGGCCCTTCATGTTTTACGTTTGGTCCGTTATGGGATTGGCGCTTACTTGATTATGGTACGGACATTGTGAGACTGAACCGGCGAGTAGACATATCCCTTGATATTGCTTCCGAGAACGATAATGTTCTGCGGCTGCACCAGCCCAATAAACGGGCTCTCCTGTAGCCAGGTCTGCTGCACTTTGCGGTAATCGGCAATGCGCTTGGCAGTGTCCGTCGTGGTATCCGCCGCGGCAACAAGGCTGGCGAGAGCAGGGTTATTGGTGTAGTACATGCGCTTGGCCGGACCACCGCCAGGCGAGAAGGGACCTGCATAGTCGTTCGGATCCGGGTAATCGACGCCCCACTCATACAGGATCATCTGGACCTTCTGCGCGCGGTATGCCGGCAGCAGCAAGCTGTCCTGCTCTGGATTAAGGGTCAGCTTTATGCCAACTTTGGCCAGGTCGTTCTGGACCTTCGCCGCAATTGGATCGTATGAGACACCGTCGAACGTCAGGCCCACGTCATAGCTCATGGTTGCCGAGAAGCCGTTCGGATATCCCGCTTTCGTGAGGAGCGACTTCGCCTTGGCAATGTCTTGTCGAATGAGCAAGGAGTTATTGGTCGCCGTATCGTTGCCCAGCATCCCCACAGGGATCATGCCGTTTGGTCGTGTACCAACGCCCTTCAAGAGTCCCTTGAGAATGCCGTCGTAATCGATGGCGTAGCGCACTGCCTGGCGAACCAGGGCATTAGAGAGCGGCTTGGAAATTTTGGGACTCAGGGTCATGCCGATATAGACGAGATCAAGCGTGTTCCCTTTGACGACCTGGACGCTCGTATCGTGGGCCAATGCCGCCTGCTGGTCGATGTTCACGTTGATTGCTACGTCGACGGCGCCTCGCTGAACCAGGAGTCGCTGCGTGGCAGCGCCCTTGGTGTTTTGGAAGATGATTTTTGCGAGGGAAGGGCGCGGTCCCCAATAATTGGTATTTCGCTGAAGAACAAGCTGTGAATTGCGTGTCCAGTTCGTCAGCTGGAATGCACCGGTACCCGCCGACTGGCTATCCAGGAAGCTCTGCGCCTTGTCCTTCTTCGCGGCGTCCTTGGAGTCATCACCGCCGTGAGCTATCACCAGCTTCGAATCGAGCACGCCAAAGTTATTATCGGCAAGGGCCGAGAGGAATGATGCATCGGCGCTGCTGAGGGTGATCTTGACGGTGTAGGGACTTACCGCGCTGATGTCGGTGGCGCCACTAATGAGGAACGAGGGATTGTCGCCGAGATACAGAAGGCGGCGATATGAAAAGACCACGTCCGCAGCCGTCAGCGGATTTCCGCTGGCAAACTTTACTCCGTGCCGGAGATTGAAGGTATAAACCTTGCCGCCACCTGAGACCTTCCAGTCGGTAGCCAGCCACGGCTTTGGATGTGCAGTATCGGTCCCGACAAAGTGGATGAGCTCGTCATAGGCATTCGTGGCCATGTCATTCGAAGTGAACTCGTAGAAATGGCCGGGGTCCATCGTCTTCGCATCGGTTATATCGCTGGCGACCAGTAACGTACTGGTATCCGCGCGTGCGGGCCTGGCGGGTTGCAATGCCATGGTCGACGCGATCACGACGCCGGCAACCAGCACGGAGCCGGTAGCGCGGAGCCACGGCGCGTTGCGCGAGGGGACAGCCATGTATTCCTCCATTGTCAGGACAAAAGATAAGTTTCCCTATCATAGCAGATAGCGAAGTCACCAGCGGAAATGGGCAGGCTACTTGGGTGTATTCCCTCGAGATAACTAAAGGTTTATTCGACTTAACTTCTCAATAGTTCAGCCAATGAGCATAGCCGCGTGACCGAAGCTTCATTCACCGCAGCGTGTTCGTCTCAGAAGCTAATCTCCTGGCCAAGCTAGAAGCAGCGTATTGTGGAAGTCCACCGCCTAAGTGCGGGAAAGCGGCTGGAATGGAGCCTTTTGAGGGGATCCCTCCTGCTGGACCAACGATCAGCCAAATACTACACATAAACAATTAGTACCCAAAACTACGTCCCAGTTAGGTTGGAGGGAGCCCACGAATCGCACTAGAACGATGTCTCGAGTAACGCGAACGCTCAGTGCGCTGTGAAGGACAAACAAGCGAGGCCAACTTGCGAGGTAAAGGCAAGCTTTATACACAAGCAGCACGCGGAACGACGGATGGGGCGGCAAACTGGCCGCTATGTGCTCAAGGGTGAACCGCTTATCGATCTCCGACCGGCGAACGGAAGATCGGACGAGTGAGGCAGGTCGGCCCGCCGGCTCGATTATGGGATATCTCATCACCGTTATAGAACGTAACGTCGCAGCCCGCGTCACGCAGGCGCCGAGCAGTGGCCACGTTCTCCCGTAGAAGTATGCAGTGGCGCGGCGCGGTCACCAGCACGTTCGTACCCTGCGTTGGATACTCTTCCTCAGGAATCTCGAT
>JAQBPC010000369.1 GCA_028287725.1 Chloroflexota bacterium
AGACCGGCCAGCTCAATAGGGTCGGTGACCTGTTCCGCGACGCCTGACTCGAGTACGCGTGCGGCAACGCTCCGTTGCACAAGTGGCCGCGCCTCCTGCATCCACTGTTTGTCTATGCCGATCCCTGCCTCGGGCACAAGTGCCTGGCGTTCGGTGACCAGCATGATGCAGCAATGATGGAAGTTGAGCGTTCCCGCAAGCTGATTCCGTACCTGCTGCAGCACGTCGTCGAGGCTGCTCACAAGGTTAAAGAGGCGCCCTACTTCGTACACAAGGAAGAGCTGATTCAAGCTATGCTGCAAGTCGAGATTTAGCCTCCTGTGCCTGATAAGCTCCGCGATCTGATCGGTCAGCGATTCCAGAGCTGCATGTACATTCGGCGCCAGGTCAGGCGTATCGTATAGTAGCTGCATGGCGCCTAGCGTAACCTTATCGCGGCCCTTGATTGGCACGGATACCAGCTTCCTGCCGGACGCCTTTCCCTCTTCGATTGGTGTGGTGATCGCGATGTGTTCGCTCATGGCGCGATACGCCGCCACGAGACAATGACCTTCGAGCAACGTGGCGCGGAGGGGGCCAATGGCGCCGATTACTCGCATCGCTCGATTGCTTGCCGTGACAATGCCCGCGGCGACCGAGCAGCCGGGGAGCAGGGCCCGCACTACCTGAAGTGCGTTGTCGGCCAGTCCATCCATGATGTAATCGGCGGCCATTCACCCTACCTACAACTCTGCATACTTGTGGGCCCAGTCTATCCTGCAAGAAGGTGTTCCCGCAATCACCATGATGTACTCTGGCAGACATCTGGTACTGCCCATTTCGCGCAGGGAGGTCTAAGACCGCCTAATACGATGTTAGACGTGCAGCCCTTGACGATAGGCACAGCCGGAGCCCACAATGGACTTGTACATACAAGTTCATTGAATGCATTCCGCTGGAGTAACCACCCTGGCACGGACGAACGCAGTTACGACCCTAAACAGGGATGAGTCGCGGCCCCTGCATAGGCAAATTTCGGATGAAATCCGGCGCCAGATTTCATGCGGTGACCTTCGTCCAGGGGATCAGATTCCGTCGGAAAACATACTTGTAAGCACCTACGGTGTTTCCCGTGGCACCGTTCGGCAGGCCCTCGCGGCGTTACGGGCAGAAGGCGTGCTCACCGGATCTCGCGGCCGTCCGTTGGCAGTACGTGGCCCGCACCTCACGCAGCCGCTAAGTGAGCTCATCAGCTTTTCCAGCTGGGTGGACGCTATGGGTAAGCGACCATCCGGATCGGTAGTTGAGTTTGGTCCCCGTCCCGTCACCGACGAGGTGGCGGCCGCGCTGGGAGTTACGCCCGGGAGCTCGATTTACTACCTCGTGCGTGTGCGGCTTGCAGATAACCAGCCCTTAATGGTCGAGAGGACAGCATTTGCGCCGCAGGTTGGCAAACTTCTTGCCGCGGTAGACCTTGAGAGCCAGTCAATCTACGCAGAGCTCGCGCGCCAGGGAGTTGTGTTTACCTCGGCAAGGCACGTCATCAGCGCTATGGCCGCTTCCAGTGTCGACGCTCGCTTGCTTGGGGTTTCGGCACGAACGCCTTTGCTTCGCATCCTGCGCCTGGGATTCTCCGCTACTGGCGTTGCCCTTGAATGGTCCGACGACCGTTATCTGGCGGATCAGGTCGATTTCGCAATCGAAAACAGTATGAGTGGGCCCGGCGTCGAGCGACGGCTGGCCTAGTTCGGAGGAAGACCGTGCCTTACGCCGATTCAGCTGAAACTGCCCACAGATGGGCAACGGAGCGTTCGATTGCGCTCTGGGCATTCTTCGCAGGCGACCTCGCGGACGTTGACGTTACCGCGCTCACCGCAGGTTTCGCCACGGCGCGGGCGGACGGCGCGCGCTTCGCGCTGGTGGTGCCGGATGGTCGCACCGCGAGCGCAGCGGAGCGTGGCGTCGCAGACTTCGTCGTCGATGGCCAAAGTGCCCCATCACCGTTTGGCCTGTTCACGGCGCTACAAGTCGCCGGGGTGGCGGATGCGCGCCGGCTGGGGGTGCTCGGCGCAAGCGTGGATACCATTCAGTCTGGGCATCGCGCGGGCGCGGGGATCGTGGTGGGAATCGCTGTGGAAGACTCGACGGTTCGCCGACCGTTGCTCGAAGCACAGCCGGACATCATTACAGCTGCCGATGGCTTTGCAGCATTGGATGCAACCCGCTGCGCAAGCAATCGAGCGCACCGGCAGCGCGTGCTTTTGAACCCCGGCCCGTCGGTCGTCAGCGATCGCGTTCATCGTGCGGTTGGTGGGCCGGATCTCTGCCATCGAGAACCGGAGTACCCGGAAATTCTCGACGGCGTGCGCCGAAAGCTGCTAAAGCTGGCCGGAGTTTCCGATGAGTGGGCCATGGTCATGCTCGCCGGAAGTGGGACCGCGGCGATGGAGGCGATGACCGGCGCGTCGACGCGACCGGGGCGGAAGCTGCTTGTTTGTAAAAATGGAATTTACGGGGAGCGCATCGAAACGATTGCGCGTCGACTGGGCACCGAGGTAGTAACCGTGGGTGCCTCGGACCTTCAGCCAATCGACCCGGCGGCGGTCGCGGCCGCGCTGGATGCGGATCCGCTGATCGACGCGGTGGCCGTGATACACCATGAGACCACGGCAGGCTTGCTCAATCCCATCCACGAAATAGCCGCTGAAAGCAACAGGCGAGGCGTGCTCGTGCTCGTCGATGCTATCAGCTCATTTGGGTCGGAGCATTTGGACCTGGACGGCACTGGCATCGACTTCGTCGCTTCAACCTCGAATAAATGCCTGCACGGTCTTCCCGGTGCGGCGTTTGTGCTGGTCTCGCCACGCGGCCAGGAACGCATTAATGCAGTGCCTCCCCGGTCACTCTACTTTGACCTGCCGGGGTATCTCAAGGCTCAAGCAAAGCGGACCGTGCCTTTTACTCCCGCTATCCCGGCTATCTATGGGTTGGACGCCGCGCTTGACGAGCTGCTGGACGAAGGCCTTGAGCACCGCCAGGGCTACTACCAGGCTCGAATGGACTACCTTGACCGCGAGTTCACCCGGCTTGGGCTGGAGCCGCGAGTTGCGCCGGGCCTTCGCTCGCGCTGCGTCCGCAGCCTGCCGTTGCCCGAGGGTATTAGCTATGACACGTTGCATGACGCAGTAAAGGCAGACGGCTACATCATTTATGGCGGTCTTGGCGAGGCAGCAAAGACAAGTTTCCGAGTCTGTGCTCTCGGCGCATTGAAGATAGAAGCTCTCCAGGGCTTCATTGCCTCACTCGAGCGCGCCGTGAGCACCAATTCCATTGCCGTCGGCGCCTGAGGAGG
>JAQBPC010000380.1 GCA_028287725.1 Chloroflexota bacterium
AGCGTATTCGTCAGCTACAGGAGAGGCGGCTGGCAAAGGGCCTTCGGGCACCTGGCCGGCCGCCTTCTCTGCCAGTCGACACTACGCCGATCGAGGCTGTGACGCGGAGTATTGTCCGGAAGGCTTCTCCACGGGACGGCCGCGCTGCCGGGCTATAGCACAGCCGGCCAGGTCGGCGCTACGACGGGTCTAGTACGTAGACATTGAAAGTTAAAACCGAAGCGGGCTGAAGCCGAGACCCACCCTTCGGACGGGTACCCGGGCATGAATGCACCGGGTTTCCAGAGCTTGCCCACCGAACGACCGTGGTTTCCAAATCTCATTGACCATCCGCTCAATGTGCCGCAGTCGGACGGTGCTAGGCTCACCATGTTGTGCCTCGTGGGCGAGCGCCACATAACCTGGTAATCTTCCGCAAGCAGATGCGCGCTACCGAGCATGCGTCGGGAGCAGCGCGGTAGTACCTTGACGGGCAGATTCCTGGAAAGCTATGACTACGACACGATCCATGACGAGTATCCCCACCGTGACGCTGCCGGAGGAGTACTGGCTTGACCGTGGAGCATGCCTTGCAAGTCTCTACGCGGCGCACGGCCCAATAATCAGGACGCAGCTTGGCCAGGTAGAGGTGGTGTTTCTGCTCGGTCCCGAAGCCAATCGATTCGTGCTGCAAACCCATCGGCATGCGTTCTCCTACGAACACGGTTGGGGCTGGGTCTTCGGACGCGCCGTCGAGCCGCGCAATTTGCTGACCATGGATGGGGCTGAGCATCAGTGGCACCGCGCACTACTACATCCGGCCTTCGCCGCCCGCCACATGGAGCGCTATCTGCCGCTGCTGACCAGGATCATCGACCGGCGCCTGACAACCTGGGCGGCACGCGGCATTGTGGATGTGTATGAAGAAGCGCGTGTGATTACTCTGGACGTAGTTGCCGAAGCGCTTTTGGGACTAAGGCCCGGCCCGGAAGTCCACCTGTGCCGCGCCGTGTTCCTGCATGGCGCCCACCGGCGCGGCGGCGAGTTCGCCGCCCTCCTGCGCAGTAAGATCGCGGAGCGGCGCGCCGAGGCCACCGACGATGGCCTGGGACTCCTTGCCCAGGCACGAGACGAGCAGGGCAGGCCGCTGAGCGATGAACAACTCCTGGCGCATGCCGACACACTGCTTATAGCCGGGCACGAGACCTCCGCCAGTATGGGCGCGTGGGCGCTATACTCGATGGCTATGCATCCGGACTATGCCAACCGCGTGCGGGATGAGCAAGCGCGCCTCGCGCCGAATGGAAAGCTTACGTTCGCGGCCATAGAGCACGCACAGGTACTTTCACGTGCTGTGAGCGAGGCCGAACGGCTCTATCCACCGATCCCGACCGCGCCGCGCGGCCTCTTGGAGGACGTGGAGTTCCAGGGCCATGTGCTTCCCGAGGGCTCCAAAGTGCTGTATTCCGCGGCTGCCACGCACTTGCTGGCTAGCATCTGGCCCGAGCCAATGTCATTCGATCCCGATCGCTTTGCTCCGCCGCGCGAGGAGCACAAGAAGGTGCCCTACGCGTTGGTTGGCTTTGGCGGCGGGCCAAGGGTGTGCATCGGCCGCACGCTGGCCCGGTTCGAGCTAGCCCTGTTGTTGGCACGGGCGGTAACTCGCTACCAGCTCGCCGTTGTACCGGGGCAAAGGATCGCGCAGCGCTATGGTGTTACGAACCGGCCACTCCATGGCATACGACTGGGTATCAAGCTGCGGGAAGAACGGGGCGGCTAGCGCAGGGTACGACACAACAGCTTGAACGGCCAGCGCATTCTGGACTGTGCCGGCAGCGTGCGAGTGACCAGTCTGACCTGCCCAACTGGCCTGTCACATCTCCGTGTGCTGGACGCCGGCCATATCCGCATCGATATGCTTGGCGTAGAATCAGTCTCACGTGATTACGCTGACAGAGAATGTCAGGGATCGTACGGTACACTCGCAACTGAGCGCTCCGGCATCGCCGCGGCGCCTGGGCGGAGCGACACGATCACTCCGTGCCGCTCAGCCGGCTGAGTTTAGAGAAGGAAGTCCTCAATGGATGCGACCGGAGTCGAGTTCTTCAAGCATAATACCTGGGCAAATCTACGCCTGTTGGATGCGTGCATTGAGTTGAGCGAGCCACAACTGGATGCCAGTGCTCAGGGGACGTACGGGAGCATCCGTGACACGCTCTTCCACCTTGTCGGGAGCGAGGAGGGCTATGTGGCCAGGCTGACAGGCGAGGCGCTCGAGAATCCGCTGCGTCGCGGCGACCCGTTCCCCGGCGTCGCGGACCTGCGCGAGCGCGCTCTGCGCAGCGGCGAGGCGCTGACCGCCGCCGCGGCCCGGCTATCGCCCGACACGGTGCTCGAGGGGATCTGGCGCGGGGAGCTGTACGCCATCCCGGTCGCCATCGTGCTGCTCCAGGTCATCAATCATGGTACTGAGCATCGCGCCCAGGTGGCCGCTATCCTCACCCAGCAGAGCGTCACCCCGCCCGCAATCGACGCCTGGACGTACCGAGAGGTTACCGTGGGCTCCTGAGGCGGAAACCCCTCCCTCACCGCTCATGTGTCCGTACATGCCTGCGCGGTACCTGGATAATCTGCCACGTGCGGGAGAAGCGCGTGGCACGCATGCGTGAGGTAGCGATGGGGCCGAGCCTGCAGAAGCGGTAGTGCGAGTGCTGGGAATAACCTGCTTAGCCAGGCCCAACACGGCCCAGCGGAGGCAGTGTTGGGCCTGGCCTTATGCATTACGCGGTGGGCGGCGCGGGGGTGAGGCCGTGGCGGCGCATGATCTCCGCCATCTTCGCGCGGTCGGGTGGGCCGCCGGCCGCGGCGGCAATCACCGCGGCAGACTCGCGGAAGAACTCCGGTCCGATCGCGGCCGGGCTTAGCGTGGCCAATGCCCGTGCCTCCTCAGTGCCGTGGTTCGCGAACGAGTGGACCGCGCCGCGCGGTATACACAGCGCCTGCCCGGGCCCAATCTCGATGGGCTCACCGTCCACCGTCCAGGTAGAAACGCCCGCCTGCCCGTAGATCGTCTCCTCGTAGGCATCGTGGCTGTGCGCCGGCCCGGCGAGACGGGCGCCGCCCGGGATGGTCAGCTCAAAAATCGCCGCGCTTCCGTTGGAATCGGCGCCCGTGACCAGGAACCGGATTTTGGTCGGGCCGACCTGGATCGTCTCCTCTGAGGGATTCAGCCTGACCTGTGCTTCCTGTCGCATCGTCGACACCCCCTTGTGGTAAACTAAGTGTACTCACCGATAGTACAGGGAGTTTACTACCATGTCAACCCCAATTTCCCCCGACGGCCTGCTCATCGGCGCGTTGCTGCGATACCCGGCACGTGCCGTACAGCGCCGCATCATCGCCGGGCTGAACGCGGCCGGATTCGACGACCTGCGGATCCCTCACATGGCCGTCCTGCAGTACCCCGGCCCCCACGAGGTACGACCCAGCGTGTTGGCGGAGCGCGCCGGCATGAGCAAGCAGGCCATGAATCAGCTGCTGCACAGCCTGGAGCGCCTTGGCTACATCGAACGGCACGGCACGACTGGGCGCGCACGGGTGGTGTGCTTCACCCAGCGCGGGCACGCGGCCTGGGCAATGATCGACGAGATTCTACGTACCGTCGAAGTCGAGTGGAGCGCGGAGTTGGGGCAGGAGCGCTTCGCCCAGCTGAAAGATATTCTGCGCGAGGTCTGGCGCTCGCCCCTGCTCGTCACCCCGTAACGGCACGGCATCGCGTTCCATTGCCGACTATCTATAATAATGGCCGCCCGAGAATTTCGTATGTCGCATAGACGCGGGCTGCCGCGCCCGCCAAGCTCAAGAGAGGTTGAGCCCGGCCAGACCATGGGCGCCGAGCGAAAATGAGAGCTCGCCGCCGTGATGGAGATCGTGCTCGATGACATGCCAGATGACCCAGCCGCGAGTGACCTCGTCAGGCCCGTCGTGGAAGACCTCGTCGAGATCTCCTGGCGTCCAGCGCTGCAGGCATTCCTTCCAGGCGGCAAATGTCACCTCAAGTCCGCCTACGAGCTCGGACGCCGGCGGAACCTCGCCGTCGAGATCATCCCACGCCGCGATAGCTGCCACCTCGGCCCCGCCCTCACCCAATACGGCGCGAAGCCAGGCGGCGCGCGTGCGCACAATATGCATCGCGAGCCTGCCGATTGACCATAAGTCTGGCGCTATGGTGAGCTGCATTTGCTCTGCAGTTAGCGGAGCGACGGCGGCTACCAGGAGTCGTTGGTAATTTTCCCAGCCCGTATAGAACGTCCAACAGGAAATCGACTCTGATGCCATGCTTCACGATCCTCCCATCTCGCTCATGGGCACAGCGCATGCCCGGATCCCGGCGCCGTGCCACACTCAGGGTATCTCAGCGGTGCCAACATTTGTCGCTTTCATGTCGATATTATTGACGCTCATGCGTGCCTCACCTGCCTTCCGCCGAGTTCGCTGCTTCATACTTTGGCTGATGATAACGCATGTCACGCCGAGCTTACGTACCAATGGGCCTACACCGGATCCTCCGCCCGGTCTCTGGCGGTCGCTAGTGCCTCAGGCGCGATTGGCGCTACATGCGGCCCGTCGCGGCGCACGACGCCGGCGTAGAGCAGCAGCGCCGGGGTGAGGATAACCGCGGCCACGATCAGCGCGGGGCGAGTGGAGTACGCCATGGCAATTGCCCCAAAGATTGGACCGCCCGCGATCTGCGCGAGTGCGCCCACCTGTCCGCGCATGGACAAGACGGTCGCCCGCACGGCGAGGTCGAGATGCTGATTCATCCAAATCCGCTCCAACGCCAGACGTGGACCCCGAGCCGCGGTCATCATGAAGAAGGCAGCCATAGCCAGGGCGAACTGCCCGGCCAAGGCGAAGCCGAGGGCACCGATGACCGTCAGGCCGTCAACCGCGAACAACGCCCAGCCCACGGCATGGTGGCTCGTAGTGTCGACGCCTCTCCTGGCAACCTCGACGCCGATCATGTTGGTCACGGTGATGCCGGCCTCGATAATCCCGAACCACACGACCGCCGTCAGCGCTCCCAGCGTGGGGAAGCCGACGGAGCGCAGCAGGTGATACTGCCAGAGCTGGTCGAACCCGGCACTAAACAGGCCGAAAAAGACGCCGATGGCCAGGATAGCGCGGAGCACAGGCTGCACGCGCACCATCCCCATCCCGGCGCGCAACGTATGGCCCAACTGTTGCCAGGAGGTGCGATCGCCGCGCGCCGCCGGCGTGAAGTGCCGCTCGGGCATGACAACCGCCAGGACCACACTCACAGCGACGAACAGGCCGCCGCTCGCCAGTATCGGCAGGTTCAGGCGTACACCGGCGAGGCCGACACCGGCGGCGATGCCGAGCAAGCTGGCTATGGAGCCAAGTTGCGCCGCTCGCAGGTAAGACGGCCCCGCCCGTTCAACGCCGATCTCGTCGGCGATCCAGGCCGCATCTGCCCCGTCCGCGATGGTGTGGCCGAGGCCGGTGAGCGCCTGCGAGACCAGCACGGCCGCGAATACGGGGATCAATCCCTGGAGAAGAAAGCCGGCGCCGACCAGGAAAAAGCCGAGCACGACCGCCCAGCGGCGGCTGTACATATCGGCCAGTGCCCCGGTTGGCGCCTGGAACACGAAGTTGACGGACTGCTGGATGGTGCCGGCGAGCACCAGTTGCAACGGGTTAAGCCCTACGTCCTTGACCATATAGACCGTGCTGACGATCCAGACCATTGGATAGCAAAACGACGAGGCGGTGGTCAGCAGGAGATAGACGGCATAGGCGTCACGATCACGCATTGGGGTCCCTCAAATCACTCGCGTTTTAACGAAAACAAGAAGACTGAGGGGTAGCGCGCGGATGCGGTGACGAGCCGCTCGGAGAGCATCCCATGCAGGGACAACCCTGATGCCGCCCGTCAGAAGCAATCTGGACGCGGGCGGCCTTAAAGGCATGACCCATCCGGTGGGTGCCCGTGGCGCAGCCGTAAGACTTCCGCCGTTTACAGCGCGGCTTCCAGCCCCTCGCTACGCGCTCAGGCGCCCATACCGATGCGCGGTCGCGCCGAGTTGCACGAGAGTTCTAGAGCCGGCGTCTGGGAAAACGTGACGAACGGCCGAGCGACCTTCAGGCGAAGGCGCCGTCAGTTACAGTAAGACGCTAGCTCACACCGCCTGCTGAACGGGCACCGAACAGAGCATCCGCAGCGTTACCCAATGTGTGGACCATTCTCATCTACGGATACCCGTCCTTTCCACACTAGCGGGCCGAGGTTGGCCTACGCGGAGTATGACGGGCTCACACGGCAGGCGTCAATAAACGGAGCAGGCAGCGTCACCCATGCAAGCGTCGGCTGACCCACCGGGAGGCGGCTCAGCATGTCAACTCCGGTATGCGCCCCTGAAGCCAGGGGTTTGGCCCACAATCTGGCGCGTCCACGGTGCTGGAGTCAGCGGGGCAGTCCGGTTGTCGAGCGCAAAACCAGGGCGGTTTGAAGGCGAACGTGTGTGTCCGCAAGCGGCTGGCCGTCAATCAGATCGAGCAGCATCGTCGCGGCGACGCGCCCGATATCGTCCAGCGGCTGCCGCACTGTCGTCAAGGGCGGCGTGGTCGCGGCGGCGAACGGGAAGTCGTCGAAGCCGACGATGGAGATGTCGCGCGGGATGGCGAGTCCCGCCTCTTTGATAACGTCGAGGGCCGCCCGCGCCATATGATCGTTGCACGCGAAGACGGCGGTGGGCGGCGCTGCTTGGCGCAGCAGCCGGCGCATCGCGTCGGCGCCGCTGCCTGGCGAGTAGTCGCCCTCGACGACGTCCTCGCCGGAGCGCGGCATGCCCACCTGGGCCAGCGCTTCACGGTAGCCGCGCAGGCGTTCACGTCCGCTATGCTCGCTCAAATCGCCGGTGATGATAGCGATGTGCCGGTGCCCAAGCTCCAGCAAATGCGCCACTGCCTGGCGGGCGCCCTCATAATGGGAAGCGCTGACCGACGGGACAGCTGGGTCGCCGCTCCGATGGTCCACCACGACCAGCGGATACCCGCGCTGATACTGGCGCAACAGCTCGCCCTCATTGACATGCTTGGGCACGATGAGCAGCGCCCCATCGGCCGTCCTGCGGCTAAGTTGTCCAGCGTAGTAGCGTTCCCGTTCCTCATCGGGGACGTGGAGGCGGAGCAGGATGCTGTAGCCGGCCGGGCGCAGCGCCTGGTTGATTCCCAGGATCACCTGCCCGAAGTATTCGTCGATCACCGAGGTAACCACCACCTCGACGATGCCGGTGCGGCTGCCGACCAGGCTGAGCGCGGATGCGTTGCGCACGAACCCTGTCTGCTCGACAATGCGCAGGATGCGCTCGCGCGTGGCGGGCGCGATACGGCCCCGCTTGTTGAGGGCACGGGACACGGTGCCGGTGGAGACGCCGGCCAGGCGCGCGACGTCCTTTATATGTAGCCGCTCATTTGGCTCCGGTTGTGGTCTCGTGCTCATGGCATCCTACCCGAGTATGGTCCCGCCGGCCGGGGCCACCTGGCAGCTTGTTCCCCATCACCAGTCGCGGCCGCGGCGAATGCGAACTGCACCATTGCGCCTGCAAGCGCCGACGCGCCATCATGGTGCGCGGTATCCCGCAAACGATCTGCACGCCGCCTCGATCCGGCACTTGACAGTCAATTGCAGCCCTGCTAATCTCGCTGCGTAAACGTTAACGCATGCCCCTTTGGCATGTCAATCTAGAGCGGCGCGGTCCTGCTACCGCGTGCTGATGGGGAACTGAAATGACACAGATCGGCATTGGCGTGATCGGCATGGGCTGGATGGGCGGTGTCCACAGTCGGGCGTACAACCAGATTCCCGATCGCTTCCACGACCAGGGCATCGAGTCCCGTCTGATCGTCTGCGCCGACGCCGATGGCGCCCGCGCGGACGCTGCCCGTAGCCGCTTCCGCTTTCAGCGCGCCACGGCCGACTGGCACGATGTGATCGCCGACCCCGAGGTCGATGTCGTCAGCATCACGACGCCGAACGACCTGCACCTGGAGATTATCAGGGCCGCCGCAGCGGCCGGGAAGCACATCCTGTGCGAGAAACCCGTGGGAAAGACCCCGGAAGAGACGCTGGAGGCCGCGGAGATCGCGCAGCGCGCGGGCATCCTCACCTTCGTCGGCTTCAACTATCGCTGGGCGCCGCTAGTCCAATACGCGCGACGTCTGATCGAGCGGGGCGACCTGGGCGAAATCACCCACTATCGCGGTCGATTCCTCAACGGATACGCGCGTGATGCCCGCGGCTATCTCACCTGGCGCTTCGACATTGGGCACGGCTACGGGACCCTGAGCGACTTGATGCCGCATGTGCTGGACATGGCCCACCTCATCGTCGGCCCCATCGACGCCGTCGTGGCCAACCGCGCCACCTTCATACCGCAGCGCCCGGTCCCCACGGGGCTCACCGTCGGCAACCCGCTCGGCGCCGCCACGGACCAGACGACCATGGGCACGGTGACGAATGAGGACTACGTCGGCGTGCTCGCGCGCTTCGGGAACGGTGCACAGGGGACGCTCGAAGCGTGCCGTGTCATCAACGGCTCCGCCGCCGACATGTCCTTCGAGGTCCATGGGACGCGTGGCGCCATTAAATGGAGCCTCGAGCGCATGAATGAGCTGCAGGTGCAGCGCCGCAGCGACGAGAATCCGGCCGACGAAGGATACACCACGGTGCTGAGCGGCCCCTGGCACCCGCACCACGCCGACTTCAATCCCGCGTGGGGTCTGAATCTCAGTTACGACGACCTCAAGTCCATCGAAATCTTCGAGTTCCTGCGCTCCGTGGCAAGCGGCACGCAGAGCGATCCCGGATTTGCCGCAGCGGCCGCGGTAGCCCGTGAGCAGCAGGCGGTGGTCACATCTTGGGCCTCCGATCGGTGGGAGCGCGTCGCTTCCCCGGCCAGGTGAAGGGGAGCTAGCGATGCAGGTTGAGTCCAGCAGAATCAGGATCGGCATGGTCGGGGGCGGCCCAGGCGCCAACATTGGCGAGAGCCATCGCATGGGCATGCGCCTCGACGATCGCTACAGCCTCCTGGCAGGCGTCTTCTCGAGGGACCAGGAGCGGTCGCGCGCCTTTGGCCACGCGCTCGGCATAGCTCCCGACCGACTCTACCCGGACTACCGCGCCATGGCCGAGGCGGAAGCGCAGCGGCCAGACGGCATTGAGGCTGTGAGCATCGTCACCACGAACGAAACCCACCACCCGATCGCTCGGGCCTTCCTGGAGAAGGGAATTGCCGTCATTTGCGACAAGCCCCTGACCGTGCGGCTCGACGACGCGCTCGATCTCTATCGCCTGGCGCGCGACACCGGCGCGATCTTCGCGCTCACGCATAATTATTCGGCCTACGCAATGGTGCGCCAGGCGGCGCGCATGGTGCGCGACAACAGTCTGGGAACCGTGCGCGTGGTGCAGGTGGAGCACGCCTCGGGCTGGGCATCGGAACCCCTGGAGCAGCAGGGCCACAAGCAGGCCCTCTGGCGCACCGACCCCGCGATCGGGGGAGAAGCCAGCGTGGTCTACGATTTGGGGACCCACGCACACCAACTGCTGCGTTACGTCACCGGGTTGGAGGTGACCGAGCTCTCCGCCGAGATGAGCACGTTGGTTCCGGGGCGGCGTGTCTATGACAACGCGCAGGTGGCACTGCGGTTGTCCAACGGAGCGCGCGGCTCGCTCTGGGCATGTATGGCCGCCACGGGCCAGGAGCACGGCCTGCGTATCCGGGTCTTCGGTGAAACCGCCAGCCTGGACTGGCGGCACGAAGAACCGCACCACCTGGCTGTGCGCTACCTCGACGGATCCACGCGCATCCTGGCGCAAGGAGGAAACGGGCTGGCCACGGATGCTCAGCGCGTTACCCGCGTGGGATTGGGCCATCCGGAGGGGTTCATCGAGTCCATGGCCAACCTTTATACCGATGTCGCCGAGGCACTCCTGCGGCGGCGGGCAGGCCAGCCGGATGCGGTCGAAGACCTCGGCTATCCCACCGCGCGCGATGGAGTGATCGGGATTCGGTTCGTGGAAGCGGT
Source organism: Chloroflexota bacterium (assembly GCA_028287725.1). Classification (GTDB taxonomy): domain Bacteria; phylum Chloroflexota; class UBA5177; order JANWHV01; family JANWHV01; genus JANWHV01. The sequence continues at coordinate 10,090 of JAQBPC010000380.1, forward strand.
GGCGGCCTCACATGCGGGGAGTGGCCGCTGGACCGATGCCAGCATCGACATCTGAGGGGAGAAAGCAATGATCCGATTCGCATTGATCGGCGCCGGCTTCATCGGGAGCGTGCACGCGCGTAACCTGGCGGCCCATCCCGGCATTGACTTCGCCCTGGTGTATGATGTCGACCGTGCACGGGCGGAGACCATAGCCGTCCGGCATGACGCCCGGGTCGCGTCCAGCCTGGACGCGATCTTCACCTCCTCTGAGATCGATGCCGTGTTCATCGCCTCCTCCACGAATACCCATGCCGAATATCTGGAGCGCGCCGCGGCCGCGGGCAAAGCTATCCTCTGCGAGAAACCAATCGATCTCGCGCTCGATCGTGCGCGCAGCGCGGTTGCCGCGGTCACGAACGCGGGCGTGCCGGCCATGATCAACTTCAACCGCAGGTTCGATGCCAGTCACGCCGAGCTTCGCGCGAACGTGGCCGCTGGGGAAGCCGGCAAGGTCGAGATCATCCAGATGACGTCGCGCGGCCCCTCCGTCCCTCCTCTCGAGTACATCAAGGTCTCCGGCGGGCAGATGCGCGACCAGACCATCCACTTCTTCGACCTGCTGCGCTGGATCGCACAGGATGACCCCGTGGAAGTGCACGTGATGGGCGCCGCGCTCGCCGACCCACGCGTGGCCGAGGCCGGCGACGTCGATACGTCTATCGCCCTGTTGCGCATGCGCAGCGGCGCCCTGTGCCAGATCGACAGCGCGCGTCGCACGGGCTACGGGTATGACGAGCGCATCGAGGTGTTCGGCTCGACCGGCATGGTCGAGTCAGGCCGCCAGCGCTTCCGCGGGGTGTCCCGCTATCGCGGCGACAAGATCGTCGAGGACGGCCTCCACGCCGGCTGGTTCGAGCGGATAGAGGCCAGCTACTATCGGGCCCTCGACGCGTTCGTGGGCGCGGTGCAGGGCGGCGCGGCGCCATCGCCCTCGCTTGACGACGGGCTCAAGGCCCAGATTATTGCGGAGGCGGCGACCCAATCTTTGCAGCGGGGTGCGCCGGTCCCAATAAACTGGTGACGATCCGGGACCAAAACGAAACGCTGCCGCAAAGATCAAAAGAGGCCCCACCGGCGCATCGTGCGCCGGTGGGGCCGAGAGCCGGAAAGCTCTATGCAGTGTGTCAGTCTGGGGTAATGGTTCCGGCTGCTAGAGGGGGTAGCCTCTAGCCTCAGTGTGCGGAAATGGTTCCGGCCGAGGAGTTCCACAAGTAATTAGGACTCCAGTTGGGACCAAAGACGCCCACCATGACGGTGTATGTGCCCGCCCCATTAGGAGACGTCCACACGTAGGAGTAACTCGCGGACTGGCCGGCGCTCAGGTTCTGCGCGGTGAAGAAGCGCTGCCCAATCTTCTGCCAGGATGCGTTGTAGACCTCGAGATCGACGAGGCCATTCACCAAGTTGCCACTGGTGACCTTGACCGTGGTGCGGAGGGTACTCGACGTACCGCCCGTGATACTCGCCGGCGAGGTCGTGGTGGACTGCGTGAAACTGGGAGTTCCCGACGATCCGGTTGGCTGCGTTGCCGTGGCGGTCGGCGCCACCGCGGTTTTGGTCGCGGTCGGGACCACTGCCGTCTTCGTCGCGGTTGGCACAACTACTGACTTCGTGGCGGTCGGGACCACAACGGTCTTCGTCGCTGTCGGCGGCACCGGGGTGCTCGTGGCAGTCGTACCTGGGGTCGCCGTCGGCGGCGTGCCGCCACCGGTCAAGCTGTAGCCACCGCTTGCGTAGTACTGCTGCCCTTGCATACGGAGGTAGCCGCCATCGTCATCCGAGACGGTGCTGGTATGCGTATTGCAGATCTGACCGCTGCTCAGGCCGTCGCTGGTGCAGAAGCTGGCAGGATTCGTGATGCCATCACCCATGCCGTCGTGCTGCACGGTGCTGCCGCCGTTCCCGGCCCCGAACAGCACGCCGATCACACCGGCCTGCGCGAGCTCTGCTATGTGCGAGAAGATGTACTCAGCCCGATTATCCTGATAGTGCCCGTTGGTGTTGTTCACGGTGGCGAAGTACTGATTCCCCTCCGGCACCTGCCACACCATGATGGGGCGACCAGTTGCTTGACCGGCGGCGCTGATATAACTTTCCCACCGATGGAAATTGGGGAACTTCACATTCAACCGGTCCCACCATCTGGAGGGATCGTTATACACGTACTTATAGTAGCTGGCGTCCCGATCGCTCACGTCATTGAACACCAGATCGTACGAGCTTGTGCCCGCGGGCACACCGGAAAAGCCACTCTGGGCCGCGAAGCTGCCTACTTGTTGGCCAAGGGCCGTGGCATTAAGCGATGTGCTCGAATCGCTGCTCACATCAGCGCTCGTCGCCCAATTGCTCACATGGAAGGCCAGCTTGACATTGGGAGCATAGAGGTCTCGCAGGTGGAGCAGCGCCCAGTTAAAGCCCTGGTAGGTATTCGGATACGCGGAAACGGGGCTATAGCCCGAGCTCGCAACCGAAGCACGGAGCAAAGCGGGGTTGTTCCCCTGACCTGAGCAGTATCCATAACACCGCTGGTTATCCACCGCGGCCTGTTGGGTATACCCGGAGAGGTCGGGCTCAACGTGCACGATTGCGGTTTGGCCAAAGCCCTGAATGCCGCCGTAGTTACCTGAGCCGAGCCGCTGCATCAACAGGGCGAAGTTCTGGAAATAGCTCGACATGGTGCCGGCGTTGTTCAGATTGGAGAGGTCGCGTTGCGACTCAGCTCATCTGTTGCAGGACCCATTGCGCTGCGCCAGTTCATAGTTAGTGAGTACCGGGATGTAGTGGTGTGACGCGTCGCCCTGCGCATAGTTCAGAGCAAAGTTTCCACTGCTATTCCACGTTTCCCAGC
>JAQBPC010000454.1 GCA_028287725.1 Chloroflexota bacterium
GCGCGGCTGGCACATTGGCACGTACTGCAACGGCACCCGCTGGGCCACCGGGCACAAGTGGTCGGGCTATCGTGGCGAAACGTTCTTTCAGGAACAGGGTGGCCCAGCCAGTATTTGCCGGCTACCCGATGGCACGCCGTGGTCATCGCCCTGGGATCAGGTCTGGCGGCCGGGACATACCGGCTGCCTTGGCTCCGCCCGTACCAAGGAACTGCTGTGGCACTACGCCGAGACAATTCGAGACTTCGGACTGACCTGGATCCAGATCCTTGACCAAAATATTGGCTGCAGCACATTTCCCTGTTATTCGTCACAGCATGGCCATCCCCCAGCTCCAGGTGAGTGGATGACCGAGGAGATGAGGGATCTGCTTGCGCAACTTCGGGAGCGCGCGAGCCGTGCCGGTTGGGATGGCGCCTGGTCCGTGGAGACGCCCTGCAGCGAGTACTTCTTGCAATCGTTCGTTATGTGCGATATCCGTCCGGATTTCCGCGCCAACTTCGTGCCGCTCTACTACTATCTGTACCACGACTATATTATGACGCAGTCGATGTTCGGCGCCGCGCCGAATCCCTATTTCCTGGTCCTCAAGTTCGCCCGCGCTTTCATCCTGGGCGACGTTATGGGCTGTCACATGGGCGCCGGTGGGCGGCTGCAGAACTGGGATCCGCCGCGCGGCAAGCTCTTCAACGAGCCGTGGATGGAGTGGGACAGGCCGGAGGGTGATCAGGACGCGGCCTATGCCGTGCTGCGTAACGCCACGGCGTTGCGGCGGGGCAGCGGTAAGGACTTCCTCTTATATGGTCGGATGCGGCGTCCCCTCCCAGTATGTGGTTTCAACACCGTGTCCTGGACATTTGAGACTGAAGCCAATGCAGTCCCCGCCGTGGAGCACAACCTGTGGGAGGCGCGTGACGGGCGATTGGGCATGGCCCTCGCAAATTGGACCGCCGAGGAGCAGCCGATTACCGTGGATCTGAGCGGTCTCGCGGACAGGACCGCCACCCTTTATACCAGCCGGGACGGCACGATAACCTCGGCTCCGATTGACAGCGGGCTGGAGGTAACTTTGTCGCTGCCTGCGCACGCCTGCGCGCTATTGATAGTGGATTAACGGCGAGTCGCGGTGGGTAAGGACGAGTAATGGACGACCAGGCACGTACGTATCATGTCGGGAACGCGTGGTTAGAGCGTGAGATCACTATCGCGAACGGAGACATACACTCGACCACGCTGCAGCTAGAACCTCGGACAGCACTGTCGAGTTCCGCACATGAGCTTGTCCTGGTACTCGACACGGCACGTTGGCGTCACGATATCCCGCAGTGGCGATGGACAAAGTGTGGTCCAACTGGGGAGGCCGACGGCTACTTCCGGCTAGACTTCGACGACACAACCTGGGCCGTTGTGCCGCACCTCCTCCCTATTTTTGACGCGGCATATGATGGCTGGGCGTGGTTCAGGCAGGAGTTCGTGTTACCACGCGAGCAGCGCGGGCAGCCAATCAGCATTGTGGTTGGCGGCATGGACGACGAGGACTGGACGCAGTATCGCCTCTTCTTGAACGAGGTGCTGATCGCGGAGCATCGGGGAACCGGTCGCTGGCGCGAGCCGTGCACGGTCGTGCTCGAACCGAATGACCAATACTACGGTTGGCTTCGCTTCGGTGAGCGCAATCTACTCGCCGTTGAGGTCAAGGATCTACGCAGGGAGCGGCCGGATATGGTTCCCGGAGAGCGCGACCATTATATGTTCAACAGCCTACTGTTGGACCAATTCATTGCCGCGGGCCCGCCATATGCTCTCGTGAACGACTTCGCGGTGACGGACGTGCGCGCCGGCGGCGAAGGCCCAGTGCTGTCCCGGCTCGAACTAGACGGGACATCGCGTTCTCATCCCAGCCTTGGAGTGACCATCTCCTATAGCGCATCTACCGATGCACCGTATCTGCGTAAGATGGTCACGGTGCATAATCGCGGAAATGAGCCCGTGCAACTGCTCGACATCATACTCGAGGATTGGAGCGGAGCCTTCTCGGCGCAGCGCGGTGGTCGTGGTGAGCCCTGCCTTACCAGTTCGTTCTTCTTCGGGATCGAACATCCTGCCGGCGTCAATATGGGAGGCGAGGGCTGGCTCAGGGCCCTCCAGCTGCCTGGCTGCTCTATCGCGCCGGCTGAGAGCTTTGTAAGCGCGCCGGCCGTTATTGGCATGACTGTGCCTGGCCAATCGGTCGAGCAGGCATTCCAGACATATCTCATCGGTCTCAGACCCCGCAAGGATAAACGCCTGACGCTCTATAGCGCACTGGGTTGGTACGACTTCACGTTCCTGGCCGCGGAACCGCTCAGCGAGCTCACTGAGGAATTGGTCGAAGAGAATCTCCAACTCTTGGAGGATTTGCGCGCGAGCGGTGTTGCATTCGATGCGTACATGCTCGATGACTGGTATGAGCATACCGACCTCTCAAAGCTTCGCACGCGCACCTTTCCACAAGGGGCCGACGCGCTAACCGCGCGGATCGGTGCGACCGGTATGCAGCCAGGGCTGTGGTTCGCCACCACATGCGCACACTGGACCTGCGACCAAGCGCCGGGCATGGACGCCGCGATCGCGGCCGGGACTGGAATTACGCCAACAAATCCACCGGCGAGAGCGGACAAACCTGATTGGGTTGAGCTCTTCACGAAAGCCAACGTGAGCGACAAACGCTTTTGCCTGGCGGCCGAACCATATCAAGGCATGGTGCGCCAGATTATTCCCGGACATGTTCGGGAACTGGGGCTCACATGCCTCAAACTGGATTGTGTGACGCTGCACTGCACGTCGTCGGAGCACGAGCATCGGCCGGGCAAGTACTCGATGGAGGCCATGGTGAACGTCGTGCTCGACACCGTGGCGGCCGCGCAACTGGAAAACCCTTATTTGGCAGTGATCTGGTACTGGGGCTTCCGTTCGCCGTGGTGGCTCCAGCATGGGGAAGTCGCCTTCGACAAGGGATTAAAAATGGAGGCGGCAAGTCCAGCGTCCTCGCCTGCGCCGTCTTACAGGCAAAGCGTTAGCCTAAATGTGGATCAGGCGATCAGGCACGCTGCACTGCTGCCGTTGTCATTACAGGACAGCCTGGGGGTATGGATCGGCAACGTCGCCTGGGCTAACCGTCTGGGCAAAGCAGAGTGGCAGGACGCCTTCCTGCTCGACGCGGCGCGCGGCAGCTCTGTCGTGCAGTTGTGGGGTGATCTTGCGCTACTCGACCGCGATGACGTCGACTTTCTGGCCGACGCGCTCGACTGGATGCGCGCCAACGAATCCACATATCGTGACACTATATTAATTGGCGGAGATCCCTGGCGAGCAGAGGCCTATGGCTATGCCCAGTCGAGTGCCGGACGCGCGCTTCTCACCGTCTACAACCCCAGTTACGAGGCAGCTGCGGCCCATGTAGATCTGGCGGCACTCGGCCTGCGGACCGGTCAAATGATGGACTTCTACGAGATCTACCCGTATCCTGGCGCTGTAACCGACATGGCGCCAGCCGGATCGGCCACCACGGTCGCGGTGCCGCTGATGCCCTTTGAGCTTCGCTGCCTGGAGGTGCGGCAAGGCCAAGCGCCGACGACGCCCAATGTCCAGGAGCGACCGCTCATCCGCGAGGGTGGGCGCATTGACCTGGCGCTGGCTGCAATACCCCTTGAGCAGATCGCCTCTTCCGGCATGCGATCGTTATGCCTGACAGGAGATGTCCACCTACCCACTATCCAGCGGCATGATCACATTGCGCTTGTCGCACGCCTGCATCGCAATGGCGATTGGTGGTATCACCCTGAACCTCAGTCGCTGCTTCAATTGAACGTGCAGCTCGGCGGGCTTGACGTCTATTGTGAGATTGTTCCTGGCTCACGATCTTATAATGGGCCAGGTTCTCCGTGGGTGACCTATGACATAGTGGCGGGTCCAGACTGGACGGGGAAGGAGCTTCGCATCGAGCTAAAAGCGCAGCTTCCTGAAGGTATCTTTCTCCAGGTAGAAGCCCATCTGTACGAGGCATGGTGGCTTCGGCGTAAGAAACGCTTTCTTGCACAGCCGCGTTGAACGGCATTGTGACTCCCGCTAACGATAGGAGCTGAGCATGGCTGTCGGAAGCGTTGACTACATTATTATTGGCGCGGGTTCGTCCGGCTGCGCGCTCGCTCACCGGTTGGCGACGTCCACCATCGCGTCGGTCTTGCTGATCGAAGCAGGCCCGGGCGTGCTTCCGCACATGGTGCGCGACGCCTCGTCATGGCCGCTGATGCTCAAGAGTGAGTACGACTGGCAGTACAGAACCGTTCGGCAGAAGCATTCGGCCGACCGTGAGTTCGACTGGCCCCGTGGACGGATCGTCGGTGGATGCAGCGCCATGAACGGCATGGTCTACTTGCGAGGCGCGCCCAGCGACTATGACGAATGGGAACAACAGGGTTGCCGCGGCTGGGGCTACCAAAATGTCCTAAAGGAGTTCCGGAGTCTCGAATCATACCACCCAGGTGGCAGCAAGTATCGCGGAGATTCAGGTCCGCTTCACCCCAGAAAGATCGCCACGCAGCATCCGCTCAGCAGCGCGATGATCGAGGCTGCCCTGGAGTGCGGCCATCGTCTTAACCCTGACTTCAACGCGGTTGCGATCGAGGGCGTGGGCTGGAACGACCTGATGATTAAGGACGGCCGGCGAGTGGATCTTGGGACGGCACTGATCGATCCACTCAGGATCCGTGACAACTTTAGTGTCTTGACCGATGCGGTGGTGACGCGATTGCTTTTCGACCGGGCCGGGACGCGCGTTCGAGGAATAGAACACGAATATGGGGGACAGCTCGCGACGATTCTCGCAGACCAAGAGGTGATCGTCTGTGCCGGCGCTCTGGACTCTCCCCGATTGCTGATGCTCTCAGGCATCGGACCCGCGGCAGAACTGGAAAAGCTTGGAATTGATGTGGTCGCGGACGTTCCCGGGGTCGGGAAAAACCTCCATGACCACCTGCTTATTGGCGTCGTCTACGAAGCCAAGGTCCCGATAGCTCCAATAAACGTCAACGTCACGGAAGCGTGTCTGTTTGCGCGCTCAGATCCGCGCAGCACGCAGTGTGACGTCGAAATCTCCTTCGTGCATGAACCTATGTTCAGCCCAGGCTTCAATCCTCCAAGCAACAGTTATTCCATCATCCCGGGCATTGTGAAGCCGCAGAGCAGGGGATCGATCACCCTGGCATCGTCTGATCCGGCGTCGCCGGCGATTCTGGATCCGAACTACTTGCATGATGAAGCGGACCTTCGTTGCCTGCTGAGGGGTATTGAGATGTCCCGTGAGATCGGCATGGCGGATGCTCTAAGCGAATGGAGGCTAAGAGAGGTAGTTCCGGGTCCGAGGACCGCTGACAAGGAGACGCTCGAGCAGTTCGTGCGCAGCTCCGTCTGTACGTGGTTCCACCCAGTAGGAACTTGCAAGATGGGCATTGGGTCGGACTCGGTGGTCGATCCCGAGTTGCGTGTCCGCGGCGTTGAAGGCCTCCGGGTGGCCGACGCGTCTGTCATGCCGTCGATCGTTTCGGCGAACACAAATGCCGCGTCAATCATGATCGGCTGGCGCGGTGCAGGCCTCATATTGGGCAGGCACGAGAGCGACTGAGCAGCTCACGCAGATTGACAATCAACGTGCCGTGCATCATACTACCCTCGCCACCCGTATCGTATCTGGGAACGGTTCCAATACCCGACGCGGATTGCCGGGAATAGCACTCATTGCGGAGGTTCAGATGCGTATCAAACAGCGGAGAAGCGTCGTCCCTGTCGTGGCGTCTATATCATTGCTGGCAACCCTGTTGGTAGGCGCTGGAGGCGCCGCGCGCGCCGCGGGTTCCTCGACGACCGCCAAGTTCTCATGGGGAACGTTCACACTGAATGCCCGGATCGCCGCCAAGGTTGCCGCCCATCAGCCGATAAACGCCATCGTCTCGTTCCAGGCGCTTGGCGTGCCCTTCGCCGTGCCGGAGATGAACGCGGGCATGCTCCGTGCCGCCACCGCGCTGAAGGCCAAGTATGGGGTGGCTTTCACTACCAAAGTCGTGGGTCCCGTGAATACAGACCCGAACGCCCAGATCTCCCAGATCAAGACGCTGATCAGCTCTGGACAGGTTGATTGCCTGGCGATCGAGCCAGTAACCCCGGATGCATTCGCGGATATCTTCAACACCGCCTTCCAGGCTGGCGTACCGGTTTTCTCCGTCAATACGGACGCGCCAAAGGCGCACCGCTTTACCTACTACGGCATCGACGAAGTGGCGGGTGGCAAGGTCGTCGGCAAATACACGACAAGTTGGCTTGCCCAGCACAAGATTACGCCCACAGGGGCGGCAATCTTCACGGGCGATACCACCGCCCCCTGGGCACAAGGTCGCATGACCGGCTGGTTGAACGTAATCAAGGCGACCTACCCCAATCTGAAGATCTACGGCACGCCAACTTCGGCGCCGAGCGACAACTATCAGGGCACCGTGACCTACTCCAAGGTGAAGTCGCTGCTGACGGGCCATCCGAATGTCAACCTGATCTTCCATACCGACTGGGGTATCCAATATATGCCGCAGGCAATCTCCGACCTGCAGCGCAAGGGCAAAACCCTCGCAATCGGCTATAACGTTGACGACGCCATCCTGAACGAGGTGCAGAGCGGCGCCATCCTGGGCACACTGGATCAGCGCTACGACAACCAGGCTGAGGGCTTCGTACAGGGTTGCGGCAACTTCCTGTTCGCCAAAAAGCTCCCAAGCTATCCGGTTTCTTATGTCAACCCATTCATGGTGACCCAGGCAAACGTGGCGGCGTATCGCACGCTATTCCACAAAATGATCAAGGGCTAGTTACGGTGCAGCCAGCCGTGGACCGCCATGCTGCTTGAGCTACGGGACATTCGCAAACGGTACGGCGAAACACAGGCGCTCGATGGCCTGGATCTCTCCGCTTCGTCGGGGGAGATCCTGGCAGTCGCCGGCCCAAACGGCGCCGGCAAGAGCACGATGATCCGGCTCCTGGCGGGCGAGGCCAGGGTTGATTCCGGCCAAATCCTGATCGATGGGCATCAGTGGTCGGCAGCAGATCGCCGTCACCAGATCGCTGTCGTGCATCAGGAGCCTCAACTCGTGCCCACCATGACCGTGGCTGAGAATCTACTTCTGGGTCGAGAGGGTACGCGGCTGGCCCGGCCGAAGCCTGGAGTGCGCGAGACGGCCGTGCTAGAAGAGTTGGGCATAAGCCGCTTCGCCGATGTGCCCCTCAATGCGTGTTCGCTGGTTACCCGTCAATTGACCGAAATTGGCCGCGCTCTAATCCATGACTCGCACATTTTTCTCTTCGATGAGCCAAACTCTGCCTTAACGGAGGAGGAATCGAACCGCCTGTTCCGGTACATGCACTCGCTGAAACGTGACGGCCATATTGTTATCCTGGTTACCCACCGCCTGCGCGAGCTTGTAGCCCACGCTGATCGGGTGGCGATTATACGCGAGGGCCGTTGTACGGCGCGCTTAAGTGGAAGCGACATGACCCAGGAGGCGGTAGCGGCTCAGCTGGTGGTCGGCGAGCGTGAGCGCGAATCGCGCGACCATGAAGCCTCCGTTCAACTGTCGCAGGCCCGCCCGATCCTTCGCCTGAGCAGCTGGATGGACCCGCGAGGCGCCTTTGAGCCGCTCGACCTGCAAATCGCCCCCGGCGAAATCGTCGCGCTTGTGGGCGTGGAAGGGTCCGGTGCACGGGAGCTGCTGCGCTCGGTGGCCGGCCTGATACCGGTGCGGGGACATATCGAGGTGTCGGGCTTCGCAGGCCGGCAGGCGAGTCGGGCACTCGTTGCCTACCTTGCCGCGGATCGCCGGGTGAGTTTGTTCAGTAACTTCTCGGTAGGAGAAAACCTTGTCGTAAGGCTCGGATCGCCGGAAATTGCTACGCCTCGGGGCGCCCTAAGGAAGCGCTCTTTGCTTCGACTCGCCTCCGAGCTGATTGGCAGGTATGGGATCCGTACCCAATCTGCCGCCCAGTCGATACGCTCCTTGAGCGGCGGCAACCAGCAGAAGGTGGCCCTGGCGGCTGCTATTGCAAAGCGACCGCAGGTGCTGGCGCTTGAGGAACCGACGCGCGGCGTGGACATCCACACCAAGGCAGACATCTATGCGTTACTCCGGGCCTTCGCCCAGGAGGGCAAAGGTGTCTTGATCTTCTGTACCGAGGTGCCTGAGGTGTTCGACGTAGCCGACAGGACGTTCGTTGTGGACAACGGCCACCTTTCCCCTTCATTGGACGTGAAATCCTATGCCAAGGTAGAGACTCTCGCAGCGGATATTACTCGCCTGGAGAGCCAATGGCGCGCATCCGGCGGGTCCATTCCTCAGTCGACGAACGGGGTGGAGCAGGGCGGAATCGGGGCGTAGGTAATTAGTGTGAGCGCGGGTGCCCCACGGGAGAGTGGCGCATGGAGGGAGTCGTAGGGATGTCCGAATCCTCGATCGCGGAGCCGCAGATGCCGCCCACGGAGCCGGCTGCTCCGGTCATACGGTTCCGTTCGCTTGGCGTTCCTGTGGCACTGGTGCGGATAGGGGGACTACTGGCCGCGATCGTGCTGATCATGATTGTGTTCCAGGTGCAGAATTCATATTTCCTGACCAAGGACAATATGCTGGAGCTCGTCCGCTCCATGAGCACGCTTGGCATCGTGGCACTTGGCGAGACCCTGGTAATCATTGCCGGCGAGATCGATCTTTCGGTAGGCGCCGTGTACGGCCTCTGTGCCATGGCCCTCGGCGAAATGTGGATGCATGGACTCCCGCTCTGGGTATCGCTCCCGGCCGCGTTGGCAATTGGGGCACTCCTTGGCCTGGTAAACGCCTTTTTTACCGAGGTCGTGAACATCCCCTCCTTTATTGCGACGTTGGGCATGTTTAGCCTGGCGCAGGGCCTCACCTATCTGATCAGCGGTTCGCAAAGTATCAATCCGCAGTTTGGCACTCCACCTGTCAACGCGGGCCAGTTCAGCTTCTTCCATGGCCTGAGCGGATCGCAGCTTCCCTTCAATATCCCAACGCAGATCCTATGGCTGGTGATCGCCGCGGTGATAATCGGGCTGTTGCTGCATCGATCACTGTTCGGCTTCCGCCTCACTGCCATCGGCGGCAATCCTGAGGCGGCTCGTCTGATCGGGCTGCCGGTCAGGCGCTACAAGTTCTGGGTCTTCGCCATAAGTGGGCTCTGTGCGGCGGTGGGCGGCATTCTTGATTTCTCGTTCATCAGTTCGACGTCACCTAACGCGGGCATCAACAACATCACGTTCCCCACCTTCGCCGCCGTGATCATCGGCGGCGCCAGCCTGAGCGGTGGCAAAGGCACGGTGGTGGGGACCCTGGCCGGAGCGCTCCTACTGGGCACGATGGCCAACGGCCTGAACCTCAACCTGGTGGATCCCTTTGTGCAGCTGATTGCTGTTGGCGTCGTAACTATCGCCGCGGTATCACTGGATCGCTGGGCCGGCGTGTTCGGCGCCCGTACTCGGCGCCGGTCCTCATAGTGCCGGAGCGGCAGGCGGCCCCAGGAGCTGGTGGTTGGCAGCGAATGCTATTCCGTCGTCCACGGCGTGCCTGAAGCAGACTGCAGCCCGCCTTCGATCCACACGAACTGGCCGTTGATCGTCGCGGCGGCATCACTGAGAAGGTAAAGCGCTCGCTCGGCAGCCTTATGCGGCGGATCCCCACCCGTTTGCTCCACCCAGGATGCCCAGTCGCGCAGACCAGATCCCTCTTCGCCAAGCAGCGCTGCACGATCCTTGATCTCCTGCCACATTTCCGTCTTCAGGTCACCGGGATGCAGTGCGTTGACCGTCACTCCCGTGCCGCCAAGCTCGGCGGCCAAACTCCGCGTCATCGCGTTTAGCGCTATCTTGCTGGCGGCGTAGGCACTGTTAAGCGGTCCGGGAGGATGGAGGGCGGCGGCGGAGCTGATATTGATGACGCGGCCCCAGCCACCGGCAATCATGCCAGCTACGAAGGCGCGGCACGTCAGGTACGGGCCTAGCGTATTCACCCGTATTGTGCGGATCCAGTGCTCGGGATCACTGTCCTTGAGCAAGGAAACAGGGCCGTAGATGCCGGCGCTGTTTACCAGGACCGATGGGACGCCCAGCAAGCGCGTTACGTCGGGCAGTAACCTGCGCAGAACCGCATCGGCATCGGTCACATCTATTGGGAAAGCCTCGGCGTGGCCGCCGGCGGCGTCGATAGCGCGGCGAGTCTCCTCGAGTTGCGCCTCGCCCCGCGCCACCAGCGCGACGTGTAGGCCCCGGGCGGCCAGCGCCTCGGCAATGGCACGTCCCACACCGCGCCCGGCGCCGGTGACCACAGCAACCTGGCCGGAGAGACTAGCGACCTGCTCCATACCCACATCACCTCCTGCCTTATTCGCCGGCTCACCCCATTTGGACTGCTCGGCGGAATGTTCCGGCCCAGCTACGTCAGGCACCCTAACGACGTGCCAAGGCTCCTGTCGGGACAGCATGTTCAGTTCAGGCTGAAGAGCCTATCCAGGATCCGGGAGTCGACTATGCAATCCGGCGTGAGTCTCCAGATACGGCGCTACAGCCGGCATGTCCCCGCATTCGATGCTGGAATCCATTCCGGTAGTCTTCTCGATTATACAGTGCGCCAATTGCGCCTTCAATGGGGAACCTGCCGGCCTGGGGCCCCATGCTTGACATGGATTCGACAACTGCGTATGCTCCTGATGGAACGGTTCCGGTGACGATTGCTGAATCGAGCCAGCCACCCGGGAGTTGCTCTATGTCGCTCTCTCGCAATCAGCTTCGCTATGGCCGAGATGACGCACCGCCCGCCCGGCATATGCTGCGAGCGGGCCCGCTAACTGCGGTGCTGGAGGGCGCCGACCTGCGCCGTGTGCGCTTGGGCGATATTGAGGTGGCACAGCGGATCTACGTTGCCGTACGCGACGAGGTCTGGAACACCATTCCGGCGCAGTACACCGACTGGCAGCTGGACATCGCCGATGATCATTTTGCTGTCGGCATCACCGCTAACCACCGCTACCAGGACATCGATTTCTCCTGGCGCGGCCAGATTGCCGGCACCGCCGAAGGTCGTATCAGCTACACCTTGAGCGGAGTCGCCAAGTCTGACTTCCGTTACTGCAAGATCGGCTTCAATGTGCACCACCCGCCGCGTGGCGCGGTGGGACGGCCATTTCGAGCTCATTCGCCGACCGGCCCTATCGAGGGAGTCCTCCCATCGCGCATTGCCCCCCAACTCTTTCGGGACGGGCAACTGACCGCAATGTTCGCGCCGTACGACAGCTTGACCCTGGAGCCAATAGACGGCGTTCCCGTGCGGTTCGACTTCGAGGGCGACCTCTTCGAGATGCAGGATCACCGGAACTGGACCGATGGCAACTTCAAAAGCTACGGCACGCCACTCTCCACGCCCTATCCCATGGACGCTCACCCGGGCCAAACCTTGTACCAGGGCGTGTCGCTCCACGTTAGCGGACCGGCGCCTGAACGAACCGCAGAAGCCCGCACGGTGCAGCTAAACATTGGTCAGCCGCTCGGTATACGACTCCCGCCAATTGGCGCCTGTATGGCGAGCCATGGCGGAGCATTGTCCGACAATGAGGCCGGCCTGCTGCGTGCTCTGCAGCTCGACCATCTGCGGGTAGACCTGCACCTCAATCGGCCAGGCTGGCAGGATGAGTTGCGGCGATCGGCCCTGGAAGCCAAGGCGCTCGGCTCAAGGCTGGAGGTGGCTCTCTTTGTCACCGATGAAACGGACGCGGAAATCGGCGAGTGCGCCACGTTGCTTCAGGCGCTCTCACAAGCGCCTGCGAGAGTCCTGGTATTCGAGGACAGCAGTGGCCGCAGCACAGTGGCGGGCTCGACACCAGGGCGCCTGATGCGCCGCGTACGCGAGCGCCTGCGTCCTTTGGCGGAAGGCGTGCCCCTGGCAGGCGGTACCAAACAATTCTTCGCCGAGATCAACCGCGACCCACCGGATGTGGATTCAATGGATGCCGTGGTGTTCTCAATTAACCCGCAAGTACATGCCTGCGACGACACATCGCTGGTGGAGAACCTGGCGGCACAGGCGGACGTGGTGAAGTCGGCGAGCTCGCTCTGCGCCGATCGCCCAATCATTATCAGCCCCGTGTCCTTCATTGGCCGCGACGGCCCCTACGCCGCGGGACCGCCCCAGCCCGGCGGCCTGCCGGGCAACGTGGATGTGCGCCAGGCTTCGCTCTTCGGTGCAGGTTGGACCGCCGTCAGCATCAAATACCTTGCCCAAAGCGGCGCCGCGTCGCTGACGTACTACGAAACGACGGGCTGGCTGGGTTTGATCGAAAATGATGCCGGTCCCCAGTTGCCGGACCTTTTCCCTTCCCAACCCGGCATCGTGTTCCCGCTCTACCACATCATGGCGAACCTGGCAGATTGGAAGGCGACGACGTTACTCGAGATGCATACCGGCGATGCCCTCACTGTGGACGGGTTGGCGCTTCGCGACGACGACGGTATGCATGTCCTCGTTGCGAACCTGACCGACCGGCCGCAGACAGTAACGATAGGGCCATTTTTCAGCCGACGGGTGCGCCTACGCCTGCTCGACGAAGAGAATGCGGAGCGGGCTATGCATGATCCCGCTGGTTTCCGCGCTACCAGCATGCAGCAGGAGTTGGTCGATGGGCACCTTCAGCTCAAGTTGGGGCCGTTGGCTCTGGCGCGCATCGACGAGGCCGGGCCGCCGTAACGCGATACAGTAGTGCGTGGCAGTTGATGCCGGCATTTGTCAGGACATTCGTGAGGACGTCGGTTGAAGGGAATCCGTTACTCAGTGGCCTAGAGAAGAGGGGGTTGGCATGATCAGGCGAACCTTCGCGATGCGACTCAAGCCCGGCGCGCTCGCCGAATACAAGCGCCGGCACGACGAGATCTGGCCCGAATTGGTCGACGAGATCAGGCGTTGTGGCATCCGGAAAATGACCACCGTGTTGGATGGCGATAAGCTTATACTCTTCTCCGAGATCGAGTCCGAGGATGCTTGGGATCGTCTCTGGCACTCCGACATACACATGCGCTGGGGCACGGTGATGGAACCGCTTATGGCGATCCGAGATGACGGGATCGTGGAGTCGAGGACCCTCGACGAGGTGTTCCACCTGGAAACCTGAACTGGAATGTACATCAGTTACCGTATCGTCCGTACGCCATCATGTCTACCGCAAGTCGACGCCAGAGCGCTCGCGATTCGCGAGCGCTCTGGTTCACTGTCGAGGGCGAGATTCCTTCCCGGCCACTCCAAAGGGAATCTCAACTACGTAGCGCCAAATAGTCGCCTGAGCTCGACGCTTCGGCACTACGCGCTCAGAGCAGTGGAGTCTTAGACAGACTATGCAAGCACGCGCTCGGAGGAGCCGCTGCGGGCACTCCGATAGGCGGCATCGAGAATTTCCACGGTGCGGGCGCCTAGCTCGATTGGCGAGCAGTTCTCGACCTTCCGCCCCATGGCCAGGTCGACCAATGTATCGATGGGGCCGACGCAGTCATAGGCGCCCGCGCCCGGCGCCGGATCCAGCCGCACATCGTCGTCCGGGCCGCGATAGCGCCATACAATCTCTCGATCCAGGTCGATCTGTAATTGGCCCTCCGAGCCGATAATCCTGACATCCAGCATGCCCTTGTTGTCGTTGGCGCCGGCGTGGCTGGAGCCGCCGGAAAGCGTCCCGATCGCACCATTCCCGTAACGCAGCGCGATAGCGTCGTGCAATTCGACCGGAGCGTCGAGCGGGGCGGACATAAAGGCAAAGACCTCAGTGCCGCGCAGACCGGAGAGCCAGAGTGCCAGACCGAGCGCGTGTGAGAGCTGCGCCTGCGCATAACCGCCGCCGGAGAGCGC
>JAQBPC010000457.1 GCA_028287725.1 Chloroflexota bacterium
GCACGATACCGTCCTTCTCGCAGTAAACGACCGGAATCGGCGGACCCCAGTAGCGCTGCCGCGAGATGAGCCAGTCATGGAGACGCAACGTCGTCTGCGCCTGCCCCACGCCCTTTTCTGCCAGGAACTCGATGAAGCGCGGGATAATCGACTCCTCGCTGCGCAGCCCGTCAAACGGGCCGGAGTTGACGATGGTGCCGGTATGGGCGGGCAGCGCCTCGGTCATCTCAGCCGGCGTGATTGGCGCGCCGTCCGGCTGGTAGACCAACACGATCGGCAGATCGAACTTGCGGGCAAACTCGAAGTCGCGCTGGTCGTGCGCGGGCACGGCCATGATCGCGCCCGTCCCGTAGTGCGCCAGGACATAATCGGCAATCCAGATTGGAATCTCGGCGCCGGTCGCGGGATTGATCGCGTAAGCGCCCGTGAAGACGCCGGTCTTCTCTTTCTCGGTGGTGCGCTCGCGCTCGGTCTTGCGCGCGACCTCGGCTACATAGTCCTCGACGGCTCCGCGCTGGCCTTCCGTGGTAATCGTACCGACGAGCGGATGCTCGGGCGCCAGCACAGCGTAGGTCGCGCCGAAGATCGTGTCGGGCCGGGTCGTGAAGACCGTGAACTTCTCCGGCGAGTCTTTAATCGCAAAGCTGATCGCGGCGCCCGGGCTCCGGCCGATCCACTCGGTCTGCAGCGTCTTGCTGAGCTCCGGCCAATCCATGGACGTCAGATTGTCGACCAGCCGGTCCGCGTACGCCGTGATCCTGAAGAACCACTGCTCCATTTCCCGTTGCGTCACCGGCGTATGGCAGCGCTCGCAGACGGTCTCGCCGTTCTCTTCCTCGGTCTGCTCGTTCGCCAGAACCGTCAAGCAGGTGGGGCACCAGGTAACCGGGGCGGTAGCGCGATAGGCCAGCCCCGCCTTCAGCATTTGCAGAAAGATCCACTGCGTCCACTTGTAGTAATTGGGGTGGCTGGTGATCACCTCGTGCGACCAATCCCACATGGTGCCCAGACGCTTCATCTGTGTCTCGCGGAAGCGCTCGACCGTGCGGTCGGTCAGCTCCATCGGGTTGATGCCCAGCTTCAGCGCATAGTTTTCGCTGTGGATGCCAAACGAGTCGAAGCCCATCGGCTGAAACACATCGTAGCCCTGCATTTTCATGAAGCGCCCGTATGTATCCGCGCCGCAATAGGTATACACATGACCGACATGCAGGCCTTCACCGGACGGGTAGGGAAACTCCATCAGGTTGTAGAAGGGACGCGGCGCCTTTTCGAGGTCGACGCGGTAAATGCCGCTCGATTCCCAGCGCTTGTTCCACTTCTCTTCTATGTCTTTAATATCGTACTGTGCCACCTGTTTTCCTCTTCCTCATCAGCACCCGCTGTCCCTGGCGCCAGCGAGCGTGGCGGCGATGGCCAGGAACACGAGTCCTCCCTTGCCCATCGTGGCGAGCCTGTCTGTCGCGGTCTTCTTAGTATGAAGTATGTTCCCCGCGACAACAAAAAAGCCCCCGGTCCGCCGGCACGTTGCCAGGGACGGGAGGCCAAACGTGCCCCCGCGGTACCACCCCGCTTGGCGGCATGCGCTGCCGCCCACTTTATGAGACGCGGTAACGGGCGTCACCCGTGACCGGCTACTCCACGTTCACCGGCCGGCACCCTCGAGCGAGTTCTCCCACCATATACCGGCTCGCACCGCCCGCCGGCTCTCTGTGCCAAGGTGGCTTACTACTCTCGAACAACCACAGGAATCTAATATTATGTATCGTACTATAGCCGCAAGGGCTCAGCAAGCTACCTTCGCCACACGAGCTGCTGCTTCCGCGAAGTATTCGCGAGCCATTACGCATCCCCGGTTTACCCGAATGGCTTTCCCTTTTTGTGCGCTACGGTATCCAGAGCTACGCTGGAGTAAGCGGACAATGAGAATCCGCCAACAGCGCAGCCTTAAGGACTCGTCACCATGGCTGAGAACATTCCCGAAGGATATCGCGACCTCTTTGCAGTACCAGCGCTCGGGCACCTGGCAACCTTGATGCCCGATGGCAGCCCACAGGTAACCCCGGTATGGGTCGATTTCGATGGCACCTTTATCCTGGTCAATTCTGCCAAAGGCAGGCAGAAAGACAGGAATATGCGAGCGCGGCCTCAAGTGGGCATCGATATCACCGATCCCGCCAATCCATACCGCTACCTTGCCGCGCGCGGTCGCGTGACGGAGATAACCGAGGATGGGGCGGACGCGCATATCGACAAACTGGCCAAGAAGTATCTCGGCGTCGATAAGTACCCTAGCCGGGTCCCAGGCGAGGTGCGCTGCATGTACAAGATTCTGCCCGAGCATGTGCATGCCCAGGGTGGAAACGCTGGTGAGGGTTCGTAAAAGAAAAATCCCTGGCCGGGAACGTCATTGTTCTCCGGCCAGGGCGCACAGACGATAGTACACCGGCGCGCCACAATTTGCTAGTCCACCACGACCCCAGAAGATGCGTGTCCTGCGCCGCGAACTAGTCAAGGCTCTGGTATGCGTAGCGGGCTTCAAGCGGCATGAGAATCGGTTTCGCGCGTGGCCGAGGATCGATGAAGACTGGACTCCGTCGCTATCCGACCTAATCTGGCCTTGGGATGCTAGTCAGATGATTTTTAAGGGTGTACGCTTGTAGCACGACGGAGGGTGTTCCGTCTATCTATCACGATATCGAAGGAATGACCGGGATGAACGTGCCCAAGGCCTCGGCAACCGGAACGTGCGCAACCTGTGGCAGGGAGCGCCTGGCCGGCGCAAAATTCTGTACGTACTGCGGTACCACGTTTGAGACGCCGCCGCCACGCCGCAGCCTGCGCCGATTCACCCCGAAGCCGCGACGCGGCGGATCGGACCTGTATTACATCGTTGCCGCGGCGATACTCGCGGTGGTCCTGTCGCACCTACCGCTGATCAACATCGTCATTTACCCGTTCACCTTGTTCGGAACCTTCGTGCATGAGTGGTGCCACGCCCTGGTCGCCATCGCCACCGGCGGGCAGGTGCAGCTGCTGCAGATTAACAGCGACTTCAGCGGCGAGACGATCACCGCCGGCGGTTGGAGCTTGCTCATATTCAGCGCTGGTTATGTCGGCGCGGCCATAGCGGGCGCGCTGCTCCTGCTGATCCCAACGCGGTTCGCGAAGCGGACGCTCGTCGCCATCGGCATTGCTTCTATGCTCATGCCGCTGATCGGCGGCCTCTCGTTCGGCACGAGCTTTACCGCCCAAACCTGGCTGTGGACGGTAGTCTTCGGCGGCGTGACATTGTTCGTCGGCGCCCGCGCGCCGCAGCGAATCGCGGGTATCTTCCAGCAGTTCGTGGCCATTGAGCTCTGTTTCACTGCCATAGACTCGCTGCGCACCCTCGCCTGGCTGTCAATGAACTCGTCCAGCACGCAGACCGACGCCACGAACGCGGCACGATTCATTGGCATGCCTGCCCTGGCCTGGACTATAATCTGGGGCGTGATTGCGATTGCCGCGATAGCGTTTTCTGTCAGGCGCGTTGTAGTTAGGTCTTTTGCCTGAGTAATGAGCAGCGATGAATTGACGGCCCCGCCGGGCGCGAGTCTCCGCGATCCTGCATATCAGGATCTGTGCGGCTTTTTCGCCACATTCCCGGAGGGCAAAGACTGGGTGCCCCAGTTCGGCGACTGGGTGGTCGTTCCGCCGTCGCAGCAGCCGCTACTCGTGCTTGCGCACAATGCAGCGGGCGATCAGCTTTCGCTGGCCGCGGGCGCCGGTGAGGAACCAGTGCAGCAGCCTCGCTCGGCGTGCGTCTGGCTGCCCACGCTCGACCAGCTGCGTGCCCTGATTCGCGAGCACTTTGGCACCACCGGGTTCTTCAGCTCAACCTTCAACGACTCCACGTATTGGTACACAGGTCAGATGCTTGGCATGACGGTAACAAACATGCAGCCACTGGCCGAAGGCAAGAGCCCTGAGGAGGCGGCGCTCAAGGCCTTGCTTATGAAGCATCAGTGGTGACCGCCGATGCAGCGCTGCCCGCTACCCTTTGCCTGCCCCTGGTCGTATGAAGAGATGATGGACGAAGTGTGGCACGGCGCGGCCCTGTAAAGCCATTCCCATACTTTGGAGACGAAAAGGGTTCGTCACCAGTCAACACGTTGCCCGTGCGCAGCGGCCCGATACCGGTAGCACGCATCAAGGGCAGCGTCGATAAAGCACGCCAGCTTACGCCTACCTTCCTGCCAAAGGGTCAGAAGGCGCGCTCGCCGCGTTTCCGCTCGATCATGCAGGCTATGGCGCGCGGCGTGGAGTTACCGCCGATAGAGGTCTACTACCTCAATCGCGAATACTATGTCATCGACGGCCATAATCGCGTTGCGGCGGCCATTGCAAACGGGGTGAGCTATTTGGACGCGCTCATTCACGAGTGCATCGTGCCGGTGAAGAGCCCAGAAGACTTTCTGGCAAATGTCAGAACGCGCTTCGAGCGGCGAACCGGCCTGACGCGGATACACTTCACGCAGCCTGAGTCGTACCGCCGTTTGCTTGGCGAGGTCCTGGCATACCGGGATTCGTTGCGAGCCGAGGACCCGGAGATTAGCACGCGAGAAGCCGCGCGGCGCTGGTACCGCACCGTGTTCGTACCGATCGCCGAGCCGCTTGACCTCGGCGCCGCCACCCTCGCGTTTCCGGGCCGCACCGTCAGTGACCTCTACCTTGCCGTGTGCGACCACCGAACGTATCTCGAGCAGACGACCGGTCAGCCCGTCACCGCTGCCGAGGCAGTGGTCGACCTGCAGAAGAATCACCCCAACCCGCTTACGGCCCGTGTGCTCCGCCCACTGCAGCGTCATGCACGCCGTGCCGTTTGGCGCGTAACGGGCGGACCGCCGGCAATATGAGAATCCTTGTCGTCTCCGATCACGAGGAAAAGCTGCTCTACGAGCATTTCGACGCATCTCGCTGGGTGGGCAATGTGGATCTCGCCATCTCGTGTGGCGACCTCAAGCGCGAGTACCTCTCGTACCTGGTTACGGTCCTCCGGGTACCGCTGCTGTACGTCGCCGGAAACCACGACGCGCGCTTTCGCGAGCAACCGCCGGACGGCTGCGACAACATCGATGGCAAGTTAGTCCGCTACGGCGGGTTGCGGATCGCGGGACTGGCAGGTTCGCTCCGCTACAATGCTGGCGCCGACAAGTACCAATTCACACAAATGGAAATGAAGATGAAGAAGTGGCGGCTGGCCCGATCCGTGGTGCTCGCGGGCGGGGTGGACATTATGGTCTCCCACGCCGCTCCGCATCGCTGCCCGTTGGCGCCTCGCCTGTGTCCGGTACCGGCGGGCCTGGGCTTCCCCTGCGTGCACCCCGAGCTGGATGGCCATCCCGAGATCTGCCCCGAGGCGACGGATGCCTGCCATAGGCCCGTCCCCGCCTTTGA
>JAQBPC010000460.1 GCA_028287725.1 Chloroflexota bacterium
GCCACGACGCAGATGGTCTTCCATCCTGACCCACTCGTAAACCCCGGCGTAACCACGATAACGTTGCATGTACACGCGCGGAATATGGCTCCTGTCCCCGCGGGCAGTACGAGCTCGACCTCCACAGCCACGGACGCCACTGCTATGACTGCCGCACCGGTAGAGACCACCGCTACAATCCCGGTCGTGTTGACCACGGATATTGCGATACGGCGGGGTGTGGGCAGCTTTTCTGGTGTGTTCACCGGCGGTGTGGGAACTCAGGGATTCGGCCGCGAGTATCGGTACTACACATTCAAAGTCCCTGCCGATGCAAACAATGTGCAGGTATCCGTACGGTGGCTGCATCGTGCAAATCTGTTCCTGCTGGGTCTGATCGACCCGAACGGCAAGATCGTCAACGTGGTCGACAATTCCTTAAGGAACGCCGACGGCACGCCCGACCTGACGCACCCATCAGCGGAGACGTTCCTCAACCATCCGATACCCGGCACCTGGCGCATTGCCTTTATGACGCTGATAACTGCCGGCGTATATCCCAATGAACCGTTCCAGGGCATTGTGGTGATCAACCAACAACCGGCCCAGCTGAGTAGCGCGTCGGTGAGCACCCATGCCGGAGGCAGCCCTGCCGCATTTACGGTCAAGGTCAAGAATACCGGTGTTGGCATCGACGCCTATTACAGCTACACCACGACCGATCAGTACGCGTATTTAGCCCTTGGTGGCACGGGCGGAACGCTCCAGAATGGGACCGCGCTTGGTGTCGGCGCGACCCAAACCCTCACGTACACGACAAGCTTTGTGCCGCCGGGCACGCGTGAAGTGATCAGCCAGGCACAGGGACTCAACAACGTATCGCCGATCGACGTCGAGCTCGATGACTCTCAGTTTGCGTCATACAGAGCCTTTGCTCAGCAGTCGCAAGTGGCACTCAGCGGGCAGGTGGGGAATGGCTACTCCGCGGTCATCCGCGGCAAGTCTCTGCCAATCGGTCAATACTTCGTGCAGGTCTCGCTGCCAACCGGCAAGAGCACGAAACAGGTGTACGTCGCGGCCAGCACGCAAGCGTATGCACTGTCTCCTCAGCCGTGGATCAAGATGGACGCGCAACGAGCCGTCGACGGCACGCTCAACCAAAGCCTGCTCGTCGCGTTACCTACGGGTTCCGTAACCTTTCACGGTCGGGTCTCGGTACCGAGTACGGTCGCACCCGGCACGTACCACGCGCATATCTTCATCTACAATTTCCGGGACGATCAAGTTGCGGATCTTCCGCTGACCGTCAACGTGCTGCCGGCAGGTCCGGAGCCCGCCGCGACACCTGATCCGTTGCTGGCTACGATCGCCTCAACCCAATACTTCCCCGAGGGTGCGACTGCCAGCGGGCTTCTCGATCAAATGGATCTCGTCAACCCCGGCTCGTCGCTTGCGCACGTACAGGTCCGACTGCTCACGGAAGGTGGCTGGACCACGGTGACCCGCTATGCATTGCCGGCCCACAGTCGCAAGAGTGTCAACGTGCAACCGCTGGTAGGTATCGATCAGGCTATCGCGGCGATTGTCCAAGCCGATCAGACCGTCGTCAGCGGCCGGTTGATCTTGCGTCAGGGCGAGGCAGGATCGTACTCTGTCGGTACGGTCGCGCCCGGCAAGACCTGGTACTTTGCCGACGGATACACCGTGGGGAACTTTCAGGAGTTCTTGACTATAGTCAACCCTGGCGCGCAGGTTGCTCACCTGCACATACATCTCGTCAGTGACCAGGGCGGCAGCCAGGACGGCAACCTGACCGTGAATGGTTCTTCTCGCCGTACTATCCAGGTCGCCGATTTGATGCCGGGCAAGGCAGTTAGCGCCTCGATTACCAGCGATGTGCCGGTTGTCGCGGAACGCCTCCAGGAGTTTGGGAACTTAGGACAGGGCGTGACGACGACCATCGGCGCGACCGCGGCCAGCAAGGCGCTGTACATCGACCCAGGCCACTTGCCTAAGGGCACTCAAGGTCACATAACGGTCTATAACCCTGGGAGCACGCCGGCTACAGTCACGCTGGCGATGATCAACGGGAATGGCAAAACCATGAGGACGCTCAAGGTTCAGATCATGGCGCGTCATCGGACAAATGTTGATCTGACTGCCCGTTACGGTACAGCAGGTCTCGGCGCCCTGATCACGAGTGACGCACCCGTGGTGGCGGAGAAGGTTGCCTACTTTGGAAAGGTTCGCAAAGGCACGGTCGGCGGTAGCGATCTTGCCGGTCAGGCCACCCCGACGTCGCACGTGGTGTTCCCGGGCGGCACAACAGCCAATGGCGCCGTAGACTATCTCAATCTGTACAATCCAGGTGCTGTCGATGCCTCGATAGTGGTGACAGCGGTGTATGACGGCAACCACACCCTGCAACGCACCGTTCAAATACCGGCGCAACAGCGGAAAAGCATCGACGTCAGCTCCCTTGGATTGCCAAGTGGCGCCAGCAGCCTGATCGTCGACGGATCCGGGGGCGCGCAGTTCTATGCCACCCAATCTACCTTCAACAAGGCGGGCACGGACGGCTCGGAGATCAGCGGCATAGTGACGGCCGGACAGTAGGCGCTGCCATGCAATTGCAGTGCGGGCGGTAACAGAAACCAAACAGCGTAGACGAGAAAGACCCGGCGCCAATGCCGGGTCTTTCTCGTTTGTAAGATTTCGGCCTGAAGCAATCCGGGTGTCAAGCCTTAAAGTGCTACCCAAGTTGGCCATTGCCGCCACCCCGACATATCTTGTACGGTGTGCGGGTAGCTACTCGCGACCTGTCCCCAAAGGGAGGATGTCCACCGTGCGACGTAACCCGGCGCTGTACCGCGCCAATATCACCATGCTGCTCCTCTGTACCTTGAGCATGTATTATCTGCTCGTCAGTCCGTTGGTTCCCTACAACTTCGACGTAAATTCGTCCGGTGGCATGGGCCTCTTCATCGCCGCGCATCAGGCGATGACGATTGTGGTCGCCGCTATCGGCATTCGGCTAAACGTCCTGGCAGATCGCGATGTGCAGCTCACGCGCGAAACATTCCGGCGCATGAGGCGCCGCGGGCGCCGGTACTAGAAAACCGGTCCCGACCGTGCCAGGCAGCGACACGAGTATTGCCGTCGCGCGGGCTGTTTAGCAAGATCCGTGCTGAGAAGCAGCGTCACAGTGTCGCGTTACGGGAGTCCACTAAGCGAAAAGCCCCCTGCCACGACAATGACGTGGCAGGGGGCTTTTCGCGGTAGCTGCGTTGATCCGGCGCTCTAGCGGCCCCCGGCCGCTGCGTACCGCCTGGCTACCTCTGGCCAGTTAATCGTATTAAACCACGCCTCGATATACTTCGGGCGCAGGTTCTGATACTTGAGGTAGTACGCATGCTCCCATACGTCGACGCCGAGAATCGGCGTACGCCCTTCGGAGATTGGGGTGTCCTGGTTCGCAGTCGACTCGATGCGAAGCGCTCCGCTGCTGTCAACCGTGAGCCATGCCCAGCCACTTCCAAATCGACCGACACCTGCTTTTGAGAGAAGGTCCTTGAAGGTGTCGTAGCTTCCGAATGTCTTGTCGATCGCCGCCGCGAGCGCGCCGGACGGAGCGCCACCGCCGTTTGGCGTCATGATCTGCCAGAAGAACGTGTGGTTGGCGTGTCCGCCGCCGTTATTTCGCACCGCGGTGCGAATATCTTCCGGAACACCGCTCAGATTCTTGAGAAGGTCCTCGATACTCAATGCTGCCAGGTCCGGATGATTGGCCAGCGCATTATTCACGTTGGTTACATATGTGGCGTGGTGCTTGTCATGATGTAACCGCATGGTAGCTTCGTCGATGTGTGGCTCGAGCGCGGCATAATCGTAGGGAAGTGGTGGAACCTCGTAGGCCATGGCGCGTGCTCTCCTTTACTTACGAGTCAGACACTCATTCGCTAGTATACCCGTAAGCAAGTAAATGCTCTTGAAACAGGGCAAACTAAAGAAGGCAGGAAGTATCCTGCCTTCTCCATTTGAGCTGGCGAGAAGCGTTCAGCTACTTTTCGTGGCTTTCCTTATCGGCACTGCGAGACGCTGAATCTTCCTCATCCTTGGCGCCTCGCTTGATGCTTGTGGCCGCTGAGGCACCACTCGAGTTGGATCGAGCAGCGCTCGACTGCCCATGGCTTTGGCCACCCTTGCTCCCAATGGCGGCCATATGGGCACGATTTTCACTCACGATCTCCCCACCCTTGCTGCCGGCCCTACGGGCTTCTTCGGGAGTAAATTCGTGCGCGGTTCCAGCCTCATGCGCGGCCTTGCCGCCTTTGCTGGCAATCATGCGCTGCTTTTCCGCATCCATCGAGGCGAAGCCTCGGTTGCTCGTCCCAGCCATGTTCTCCGCTTCCTCCCGCTAATCTCAGCCGCGTCGCGGCATCCACCTACCAAGTGTCTACGCTGGACATAGCGAACACATCATCCGAACGGGTGAGGGTTAACGGCAGAATCGGCTTAGGCCTATGGCTGAGCCAGGCGGTCCGCGGATGACGAAACGGCACTACCGAATGATTCGTGGCCTAGGTTGCCTTACAGCAGAGCCATGTACTATGAATTTACACAGCTCTCCTGGCAGTCTCCAGACATCGGGATGTCATATACGCTGACTTAAGATGAAGTGCACTGTG